>JAPKDT010000225.1 GCA_028822475.1 SAR324 cluster bacterium | reverse complement strand
TGGAAGATGAGGAGTAAAAAATATTTGAGTGTATGAGTTCCATTAAATCAATCTTAGAGTAATATACATTAAAGCGGAAGCGGACTAACGCGATTCAAGCTGTCTCTGTAGTTGAGGGTTTTCACGTCGAAGTCTTTCAATACGTCCCAGTCCCTGAGCAAAAAGCAGGTTTTCCGGATCAGTCTTCCAGGCCTCTCTGTAAGTTGTGTGGGCTAGTCCATAATCTCCAATTGCTTCGAAGCAAAGTCCAAGGTTATAAAGGTCATTTGGATCAGAATTTTCTGCAGTGGCCTGCTGAAGTTGATCTATTGCTAAATCGTAAGCACCGGCTTCAATCAAAATTTTCGCATTCGGGAAGCTCCCCTCAGCAATAGGGTAGCTGACAACTTTTTCTGTGACAGCAACTCTTCGGACAAATCCGCTCGCAATAGAAAGTGCCATATCCGCAATTATTTGCTCAAATGAAGGGAGAACATCCGCGGAGCTTTCAATACTGTCAATCTTTGAGCTATCCGAAGTGGCTAGAGCTGAGGTTAGACTATCGGCAATTTGCTGAAAACTTTCTCCGTTCCTTCCGCCAATCCGCTGAGAGTATGTTCTAGTCTCAAAAGTAGTTGCGACCACCTCTGTCGGCAGCAAACGGGTCAATTTAATTTCAAGCCCTAATGTCCCTCGCGTTGATTTGTAGGGCCACCAAACCACTTGATCAACTGTCAAATTCAGACCGATACTGTTTCTGGATCGGGGAGGCCGGAAATATTCCAGACCTTCTTTGCTTAAGTCAACTCCATCTGTACGTTCAATCTCAAGCCAGAGCTTTCCATTGATAACTGCGTCAACATTTTTAGTTTTGTAACCTCGTACTGAAACCAACTGCTGAAGTGCCGCGTCATTAGCCAGTTTCTCAAATTCATCGCTAAAAATTACTTTGAAGTACGGAGTAGCTGTTAACAGATTTATTACTCTTGCTCTTACTGAACGGCTGATGGATTTTTGCTGCTCCTCACTCAACAAAACAGGATGAGTTTGCCAGACGCCATTCCGTTCTGTTTTAAATTTTAACATCATCTGGCCTATTTCAAATCCTCCTACTGCTACATTTTTGATTTTACTGGTATTTATTTCTGCAGGTGAGCGGACAGTAAGAGTCGCTTTCGCGCAGCCTGAAATTAAAAACGCAGAGATCAGCAACATCAAGAATAATTTATTTAAGATATAATTATTAAAAAGTTTCATTGTTGCAATTTTCTATTTTTGAGTTTGTCGGGCTAATATTTTAGTTTCAGCAAGATATCGACGGATTCTGCCAACTCCCTGTGCATAAAGTCTTATGCCCGGACTTTTCTCGAGTGCGCTGATATAAAATCTGCGAGCATCTTCGTAATCCTCAGGACTTAAGGCACCTGCTTCATAAGCCAAACCTAAGTTGTACCAATCCTGAGATTCTCTTTTTTCTGTCGGAATAGCCTCTATGATCTTCCGCGCTTTTTGGATTTTTCCTTCTTTGAGCAAATTCCCTGCTTTTGCTTTACCGCCTTCTGCAACTTCGGCTTCAACCATTTGCTTGTATGGAGAAATTGTGCGGATGAATGATTCCAAAGCGCGTTTCACCAATTGCTGAATCACCTGCCGCTTTTCTTTGGGCGGCAAATCGTATATATCCGGAATTGCTAATCCTTTTGGTCCATAGAAAATCTGCTTTGGATTACTCCGTGAGGCTAAAGCAATCTGGCGGTTTGGTATTGGGAAAATAGGAATTCTGGTGATACTGAGCAGGCTGCCTAAAGTTAGTGAAATCAAATGGCTTTCTTTGATGTTACGGTAGGAATCTTTATCAGTAATAGTGCGACCGAAACTGGCTGAATCCGCACGAATTGCCAGTGTTTCCCTACTTAAGCCAATCATGTTAAAAGTAAAATTCACCTGAGCAAAAAGTGATATATTTTTGTAATCATAAATCCTCACAACCTGGTTTTTAGGCGGAATAGCGTCATTTAAACCTACCAGCGAGAATGCTGATGAAAGTACAAGTTCCGCCGCATTTCCGGCAAAAGTACCTCTCCGGCAAACATATCCATGCCATTTATCCAAAGTAATTGCTTCATTTGTAATTGCGGCTGCTCCCGCCGAAGACAGCCTCCCGCTGATTCCTCCTGTGCAGGTGGCAAGGTCAGTAAACTGTCCACGGTCCACTTCCCCGCCGCTGATGACTTCTCCCTGAATTATCGCGACAGACTCCTTTTCTGGATCAAACTGGCTCCCGTCTAAAGTATCCACTACACTGACTTTGAAACGTCCGAAACTATTGAGTTCATCCGCCAGTTGTTGAAGTACTTGAATTTTAATGCCAAGTTTATCATTTGTTTCATCCACCAGATCTGCACGGATAAACACTTTTTTTACTTCACGTGGGATTGTTATTCTGGATGGACGTTGTACTTCAAACTGAGAAAGATTCGGCCTAGTACAGGCAGAGAGGAGTACTGAGCCATATAAGCAAAATAAAAATGCAAAATATGTTTTTTGTGTAATATTTATTTTTTTCATGTCTTCATTCAGCCTGCTAAAATTCCGAGTAGTTCACTATCTTACACAACCTTGATGAAAGTTGCGGCAAAAATCATGTTGAATTTGTATTAAGCCCTGCCAATTTCCTAAAGTATTCAATTTAAGTTTATCTGATTTAGGGAATTCTGAAAACCATAAATGTTTTTCCATGAAACGTGTTTTACTGTTTGAAGCCTCTTCGGGTAAAATCATGACTAAGCGATAAAGCAGTTTTTCCAGTTCAGGTTCATTTTCGTGTCGTGCATATGCCAGGAAGAACGGTTAAACAGCATTTGCCAAAAGTATTATTTGACGGTCCTTACCAACAAGCTGCGATGAGAATGTATGCTTTGTTTTTCCCAAAACAAGATGCTGCTGCCAGACTTCCCAATCCGGAGTTGAAAACAGTATTTCTGTTTCAGACAGAGCCTGCCGGCATAATACTTTTCATCTGAATACTGACTCAGGTTCAGCAACAACAGCAGCTACTGTTTGAGTAAACCTTCATTTGCTACACGGTATAAATGATGGAACATGCCGAGTAAAAGCCTCTCCGGAGTATTTTGTGGACGAAAGGCCTGTTAATATTTTTGGGAAACTTGCGGATATTCCGCAAGATCCTGCCAGACAGATTTCCACTGAAGAAATTCATGGCTTACAGACGGATCTGCAATTGTATGTTCTGTAGTTAACAAACCACATGAACCAAACTAGCATGAAAGTATGAGTGTCCATGTTCTCTGCTGAGACTGCCGAAACAAAGGTCGGAGATCACTAAACTGATATTATTTGCCCGTTCTTCAAAAATCTGCGAAAATGGTGAATAACCCACTGATTTGAAGAGTAACTGAAAAAGCAATTCCTCAGGATCC
>JAPKDT010000224.1 GCA_028822475.1 SAR324 cluster bacterium | reverse complement strand
AATTGTAGCTGAAGTTTTGTCTTTTGGTGATGTTTAACTTTCTGATACAATAAAAACGAGCAATAAATAATAGATATCACCAAAAACTCATCTCTACTGATAAAACACTACAGTGTTGTTTAGTCTTCCTCCGCAAGTTTTGATCATTCTGATTTTCAGTCTGATTTTTGCTTTAACTTTCCATGAATTCGGCCATGCGTATGTAGCCCATCTTTGTGGAGACGACACGGCAAAAAACGCAGGTAGAATGTCCCTCAATCCTTTTGTGCATTTGGACTTGTTCGGAAGTTTAATGCTATTAATTGCAGGATTTGGATACGCCAAGCCAGTACCTGTTAATCCAAATAACTACCGTGTACGTAATGCAGATTTTTACATAGCTTCGGCAGGACCATTGATGAATTTATTATTGGGAGTAGGAGCAGCATTCCTATTTAGTTTTTTAGCAAAAAACAATTTATCATCAATTGCAGGAGTTCCACTGCTGGAACTGTTATACCTGTTTATATTTATCAATTTTAATCTTTGTCTCTTCAACTTGATTCCGCTTGGACCACTTGATGGAAATTCAGTATTACCTCATTTTTTACCAGTTGACTTAAAAATACGATTTCAGCACTGGAATTACCGCTATGGTTCACAGGCCTTAATGGGTTTAGTCATGCTTAGCATGTTTTTGCCTGGTTTTAGCGCATTTAGTTGGATCACCTCCATCAGTAAAAGCATGATTAACGGACTTCTTTAATTTGCTTATAACTGCTTGCAATACTATTTCACCATTCCAATTGGGCAACAATACAATCATGACTCATAACGACCTTAAATCACTCTTTCTAGGCTATTGCCATAAAGAATCCGGTGCTCCCGACAAAAATTTGATCGGCATGGAGTACGAAAATTTCGTTTTGATTCCAGACGAAGCTAATCCTGAAGATGCTTTTCTCCCTTTACCTGTTGATGGTGATTCAGGAGTTTTCAGTGTTTTAGAAAATTTAGTAGAACTTACAAAAGACACTGCTGATCCGCTTGAAAAAATTTATGAAAAAGACATGCTTCTGGCACTTACAAGTCAGTCTGGTTCAAAAGTCACGATTGAACCAGGAGGACAAATTGAGCTTTCAGATGCACCTAGAAATTCTCTTTTAGAAGTACACAATTCTTTGCAGTCTTACTTAAAGCTGCTGAAAAAAGCAGTTACAGGTTTTGGTGGAAGACTTTTGTTTCAGGGAGTGCAGCCACTGCATTCTTTGAAAGCATTGCCATTTTTTCCCAAGAGCCGTTATCGGGTAATGTTCCCGCACATGCTGAATACAGGTTCTCTCGGACAGTGGATGATGAAAGCCTCAACTGGTGTACAGGTCAGCATTGATTATGCTTCCATAGAAGATATGGAAAGGAAATTTATTTTTCTAAACCGCCTTTCTCCTTTTTTAACAGCAATATTTGCCAACAGTCCTTTAATAGCAGGCTCCCCCAGCGGTTATCTATCTTATCGCTCACATATTTGGGAGCATACCGATAATTCACGTTCCGGACTTCCTGAAGCCTTTTTAAGTGCTGATTTTCGTCTAGAGGACTACATAGACTGGTCCTTAAAGGCAGCGCCTTATCATTTAAAACGTGATGGAGAAGAGATTCTGACGACCGATTGGAGCTTCCAGCAGTTGTTAGACGGTAAGCATCCGGACTTAAAAATGAGCATGGATGACTGGGAAGAACACTTGGGAATGCTTTTTCCAGACATCAGAATAAAAAACATCCTTGAAGTGAGGGTTCTTGACAGCGTTAATCCGCAATATTCAATCGCGGTTCCTGCATTGATCAGTGCATTACTTTATAATGAAACTGCTTTTTCCTCCGTACAATCAATTCTGATGGATTTGCCTAAGGAAGAATTCAAGATTTATAAAAAAGCTGTAGCAAAGGATGCTTTACATGCCGAAGTCAATCGAACAAATTTTGCAAAGACTGGAAGATTAATCGTAGAAAAAGCAATAGAGGGACTTGGATCGGCAGAGGAGAATTGGCTGTTGCCTTATTTTGAGCAGTACACAAAAGAGGGTCTTACTCCTGCGGATGAGACCTTAGAACTTTTCGGGGAGTGTGGAAAGAATCCTGACAAATGGCTTACTACAGTTTTAAAAAACGATACTTACTGAGTTGGCCATGTTAATTTCTTGAATTCTCTTTTTGGTTGAATTGCTGAGGGTTTTTTGTCCTCAGTAGCTCGTATCACCTGAACTGAGTAGTGCCCTGAGGATTCCCCTGCAGAAGCTTGTAATGTCGGAGTTCCGTTAATCCGGATAGTAACGAGGCCGTCTTTATTCAGCAAAGGCAGCACCTGCCCTTTTTCCAACTTCCCATTTGCTTCTCTCAAATCAGCTTTGCCAAGTTCAGCAACAACCGAATATTCAGTCTTTTCCAATAAATCCTTGAAATGCTCTTTCACTTGAGGAAAGTAATACGCCATAGATTCAGGTTCAATAATTTTTTTATTTTCGAGCGGTCTTAGCACAGACACAAGAGCAGCATAAGGCAGGCATAACTGTAGACTTGTTTGAAAACCGTTAAGACTAAGCTGAACACGCCCTGTGAAACAATATTCGTAAGGCAACATGACATTTGCACGGCGGGGATAGATGGTAACACGATTCAGTTTAAGTTCAACCTCTGCAATATTAAGCCAGCTTTTTTCAAAATCATCAATCATCGTACTTACCAATTTAAGCAGCGTCTGCTGGTTTTCTTTCATCAACTGAACCAGTGACAACTTTTCTGCAGTCGGATCTGCTTTGCCGTTAAGTGCTAAATCAAAAAAAGACTTATCAACAAGTAAAAGTCCCCGGCTATGGTTTAGAGTTTCAAAAATATAGATTGGCTGTTTCTCAAGCGAATCTAAGAATTTTTCAAATCGCATCTGCACCACATTTTCAGTGGATACCTCTAACATCATTCCCATTTTCGCGTAAAGCGTCTCTTGTAAGAGAGTTGCCCATCTGCGAAAGACAATGTCCATTATGTGGAATCGCCCTGTATTAAATTGAGCTTCAGCCAGCTCATAAGGCTTTACGGGGATTTCTGTTTGGTGAAGCATAATTTCAATTAGTCCTGAATAACGCCTATGATGCGTATGCCCAGTTTTTCATTGTTGATTTGTACTACTTCACCAAGAGCAATTGTTTTACCATCGAGGACCAAATTCACCGGTTCTCCTGCAACTTTATCAAGTTCAATAATGCTGCCGTAAGTGATCTGGGTGATTTCTTCGCCTGTAAGCCTAGTCCTCGCTATTTCGACCACCACTTCATGGTTGAAATTTAACAGCATGTCTGAGCCTAACGGGGCCGCTATTGTTTCTGCTGCCTCTGATTCAATTGGCATTTCACTCTCCACTATATCAATTGCAGGTGTTTCTTGAACTTG
>JAPKDT010000223.1 GCA_028822475.1 SAR324 cluster bacterium | reverse complement strand
GCATTTGCTCCAGCAGAAATTACTTCCTTGAGTGTGTTGACATTAACACCGCCATCCACCTCTAAATCAGCATACGAACCACAGATATCAAGCATGGAACGCAATTTTTGGATTTTTTCAGTACAGGAAGAGATATATGATTGTCCGCCAAATCCTGGATTGACTGACATTACAAGCACAAGATCTATCTCCGTGATAATTTCCTCAATACTGCTAACCGGTGTTGCTGGATTGATGCTCACACCCGCCCGGACACCTAATTTGTGAATCTGCTGAATTGTACCGTGAAGATGCGGACAAGTCTCCTGGTGGACAGTAATTATGTCAGCTCCGGCTTTGGCAAAGTCCTCAAGATATATTTCTGGATTTTCAATCATCAAGTGTACATCCAGCGGCAGCTTAGTTACTGGACGCAGGGCCTTCACAATCAATGGACCAATGGTAATATTAGGCACAAAATGTCCATCCATTACATCCACATGGATGTAATCAACTCCGGCATCTTCGGCCTCACGGACCTGCTCACCCAAACGCGAAAAATCCGCAGACAGAATGGAAGGAGAAATTTTAATTTGGTTCAAAGTACAAATCTAATAAATAGTTTTAGTTTCTAAATACTGAAAATATGTTTCTTCCAGCAGACTGGAAAGTAAGCACAGTTTCGGTGGCTGTTATGACAACAATCATACATTTTTATTATTAAATGGTCAACGAGTCAAAAGTACTGTTAGTTTTCTGGTATACACTGAACATTGTCAATGACTATATAATGGTTTTGTCCAAAGATTAGTTGGACGTAATGATGAGCGCTTGGATCAAGTGTATTACAATAATAAATGATACCTTGTGAGTGAAGTTTCTCAGCTGCTTTTTTTGCATCCATACGTAAATGTTGAGGATCACGTTCGTCAATATCAGCAGGTGATCCGTCAGTCAGAATCATATTAATTGACTACAACAATATAAGTTTTTTTAGACATATTAGCTCATTAGTAAAGGTGAGAGAAGATTATGCAAATTAATTTATTTTTTGATCCAATTCACCAGAATCATAGCGTTGTGCCATTGCTGTCATAGGAAGAGGCTTAAGCTTTGACGCATTGCCCGCAGTTCCGAATGATTCATAACGTTCTTCACAAACTACCTGCATGGCATCGGTCGCCGGAATGGTGAACTTGCGAGGATCAAATTCTGCTTTCTTTTCGAGTAAAATTTTCCGTACCTGCCCAGAAATCGCCATTCGGCAATCAGTATCAATATTAACTTTGCGTACTCCGTGTTTGATACCTTCAACAATTTCATCCACAGGCGTACCCCACGTCTGAGGCATTTGTCCACCGTTGGCATTGATAATATCCTGCAGTTCCTGCGGAACCGAGCTAGAGCCATGCATGACCATGTGTAGCCCTGGAAGCCTTTTATTAATAGCCTTTACAACATTCAGCGCGAGTATATCTCCATCAGGTTTCCTGGTGAACTTGTATGCACCGTGTGAAGTTCCAATCGCTACTGCGAGTGCATCAACTTGTGTTTTCTTGACAAAATCAGTTGCTTGATCAGGATCAGTCAATAGTTGATCCTGTGATAATTTACCTTCAAAACCGTGGCCATCTTCTTTTTCACCTTCACCGGTTTCCAGTGAACCCAGGCAGCCAAGCTCGCCTTCGACTGAAACACCGATCTTATGAGCAACTTCTGCAACTTTGGAACTGATATTAACATTGTATTCATAAGAAGCAGGAGTTTTAGCATCTTCCTCCAATGAACCGTCCATCATAACACTGGTAAATTTGTTGGCCATCGCAGAGAGACAAGTATCAAAATTGTTTCCATGATCCTGATGAATACAAATTGGAATGTCCGGATACATTTCCACAGCAGCATCAAACAAATGACGCAGAAATATATCTCCTGCATAAGAACGTGCTCCACGGCTTGCTTGGAGAATAACAGGTGAATCAGTAGATTTTGCCGCACGCATGATTGCCTGAATTTGTTCCATGTTGTTTACATTAAAAGCTGGAACGCCGTAGCTGTTTTCAGCTGCATGATCAAGTAGTTGTCTTAAAGATATTAAAGCCATAATAAAGTCTCTGTTTATAGGTTGTTGGTTTCTGCTTTTGAAAATGAATTAGTTAAAAACTACAATAATGATACTTATATTTCCGGATTATTTGCCGGTTAATTTTAAACAATTAGTTTAGCTTCCTTGACGATATTTTGAATTGTTATGCCAAAATGTTCGTAAAGCTCATTAGCCGGAGCGGAAGCTCCAAAAGTACTCATACCGACGAATTTCCCATTTCTGCCGATATATTTACCCCAGCTCTGCTCTATCGCCGCTTCAACGACTACAACCGGTGTATCCGGTTGTGTTACCTGGTCACGATAGTCCTGACTCTGTTCTTCAAATTTATCTAGACACGGCATTGATACCACTGCTGCCGAAAAGCCTTCTGCTTTCAATTGATCACGTGCTTCCATGGCAATTGAAACTTCTGAACCGGTGGCAATCAAGGTCACATCCCTTTTAGTTTCGGCTTCAGCCAGAACGTATCCACCTTTGGAACTTAAATTTTCATCCGTGTGCTCCGTTCTGAGACAAGGCAGTCCCTGACGTGAGAGTGAAAGCACGGAAGGTGTTGAACTTGTTTCCAGTGAAGCGGCCCAACATTCAGCTGTTTCAACTACATCACATGGTCTGTAAACATTTAAGTTTGGAATCGCACGCAAACTGGCTAGGTGTTCTACCGGCTGATGAGTTGGACCGTCTTCACCAAGTCCGATCGAATCGTGAGTCATTACATAAATCACACGTTGCTTCATCAAAGCGGAGAGACGTATCGCGGGACGGCAGTAATCAGTAAAAATCAAAAATGTACCTCCATAAGGCACGAAACCACCGTGCAGCGAAATCCCATTCATGGCGGCAGCCATTCCATGTTCACGAACTCCATAATGAATGTAGCTCCCGGAAAAGTCACCCGGTGTTACAGGTTTTTGCGATTTTGCCTTTGTCAAATTAGAGCCAGTTAGGTCTGCAGATCCACCCGCCAATTCCGGAATTACTTCTGCCAGCACATCCAGTGTTTCCTGACTCGCTTTACGAGTAGCAACTTTTGTTTTTTCTGCAGAATGTTTTCGCTTAAAATCCTGCAAAGGGTCCTGCCAATCTTTTGGCAGAGTTCCGGAAATAAGTCGCTCAAACTCTGCTTTTCTTCCAGAATCATGCAGTCGTTTGCGCCATGCTTCCATTTTTGCACCTTTCATTGTACCGACTCTACGCCATGCACTGCTGACTGCTTCTGGAATTTCGAAAGAAGAATGTGGCCAGTTCAGAGCTTCTCGCGTTGCTGCAATTTCATCATCACCCAGCGGTGCTCCGTGACTAGCCGCGGTTCCTACTTTATTTGGAGAACCGAAACCGATCATTGTTTTACATGCAATCAGGGAGGGTTTGTCTTG
>JAPKDT010000009.1 GCA_028822475.1 SAR324 cluster bacterium | reverse complement strand
GTGTAAACAGTAAATACACTGCTTGAGCGCTAACTCAGTAAAATACAGCAAAATAAAAGGGAAACCCGATCAGCATTTATTTCTTGTAGGAAAGTTGATGCTGTTTAGCGTTCCTTTTAGATTAACTTTAATAGTCTCACCGCACTGAAATGAGCGTAGCATAGTACCAAAGTTGCTGATTTCATCTTTGAGAGCAGTGGAAGGAGTGAGTTCTATATTAAGATCAATTAATGACATCCGCGGACGTTTCTCATTGAGACGAATTGTTCCTTCAATCATACCTTCCATAGATCCTTTTATTTGAATCTTCCTGACGGCAATTAAAGGACCAAGTTGAAGGTCAAACAGCACTTCTGAAAAATCAAGATCCGGAAGTTGTATGCCAAGCAGATCTCCACCTCCCGAAATACGGATTTCCACATCTAACAACCTACCCTTTAGTTTGCCTTCCGGAAACTGGGCTTGTTGGCTCTGCAGGGCATTTATATTTTCAATTTGAGATGACAAAGAAAGCCTGCCGGAAACAAAGGCATATGGTAGTGCGGCAATTAGCGGGACTCGTTCAAGTTTAACTCCTGTAAGAGAAATGTCGAGCATTTTTTGGGATTGCAAGTCCGTATAAACCTCGATTGTGCCTCCATGGAGTTGTCCAAGTATTTTGGCTTTTCCGGAAGTTAAAAGCGGAACAAAAAGCGCCTCAACATTTTCGATGATAAGCAGTCGTAGATCCGGGGTTGCTACCAGCCATCTAGGAGTTCGCAATGCAATTTCGGGTGTACTGACTTTTAACCAACCTAACTCTAAAGCTTCAATCTCAACTGGGATTCCTGTTTGTGTTGTCAAACGTAACTGAATCGCGTTCGCGATTGATTTACCAGGAAAATTCTCCTTAAAACCCCAAAAAGCCAGCACAATGACCAGTAGCAATCCTATTATAAATAATAATAACCGTTTTAAAAACCGCATTTGCCTCATCCTTCCTGTTGCTTGTGTACTTGAAAAGAGGCTCGTACCTGCCGGTTACCAGGGCTGATACTGATGCTCAAATGTGAAGTCCTTAAAACAGGCCGATGGTTTTCCAACTGATATAGCATAGACAAAAGTTGATCGAGTTTAAGTCTGTCCAAACCTACTTTGACACCTTCTGTCCCTTTTTGAGCATTGGTCAGTACATTAAGTTGTAAATTGTCCTGAATCTCAAGGGAGCGGGCGACATTTTCCACGAAAGAACTCAGGGCCTGAGGCATTACAGGGGCGGTTGGGGTGCGCCGTAGCTGATCCCACTCACTCGAGTGTGAACGGATTTGCTTAATTTGAAGTTCCTGCTTATCAAGTTGCAGTAGCAGGTTGTTTTGCTGAAGGTTGAGCTGTTGCATTCCCCACATTCCTGCCAGCACAAAAACCAGCAGAAACATAAAAGAGACCAGAAGCTGCTCCCTCATCGAAATTTCAGGCATGGGAAACGTTTATTGAGGAGGGTGTAAATCAGTCACGTTCGCTGAGAGTAATATATTCCCGCTCAGTATGCCCTGTATAAATCTGGCGTGGTCGTCCAATCTTTGAGATACCGTTCCGCATTTCCAGCCAATGCGCTATCCAGCCTGGCAGACGTCCAATAGAAAAAAGCACGGTGAACATGTCTGTTGGAAAGCCCAGTGCTTTGTAGATGATTCCACTGTAGAAGTCCACATTTGGATATAGATTACGCTCAATGAAATATTCATCTGTCAGGGCTGCTTCCTCAAGTTGTTTGGCTATATCCAACAACGGGTCGGCTGTTCCAAGCAGGGCCAGAATTTTATCACAGTAGCCTTTTAGAATGGTAGCTCGAGGATCAAAGTTTTTATAAACACGATGTCCGAAGCCCATTAAACGGAAATTGGAATCTTTGTCTTTGGCCAATTTTACAAATTTTTGTACGTCTCCACCGTCCTTGTGAATTTGCTGCAGCATTTCCAATACGGCTTGATTTGCCCCGCCGTGTAAAGGTCCCCAAAGTGCGGCGATTCCGGTTGAAATTGAGGCAAACAGGTTCGCCTCACTGCTGCCAACTAACCTGACTGTGGATGTTGAACAATTCTGTTCATGATCTGCATGTAAAATAAAAAGTACGTTCAGGGCTTGCACAAATTCTGGTGGGACTTCGTAATTTGTTGTAGGTACTCCAAACAACATATTCAGAAAGTTTTTAGCATAAGTAAATTCGTTTATCGGATAAACAAAGGGCTGGCCGATATTTTTTTTGTATGACCAGGCTGCAATAGTTGGTAGTTTACCCATCAAACGCCAAATTGCCAAATCTACCGCATCACTATCGGTTGCACTGAAATCAGGATAGAATGTGGAAAGCGCACAGACGATGCTTGAAAGAATTGCCATTGGATGTGCGTCCTTGGGAAAAGCCTGATAAATATGACGTACATCTTCGTGCAACAGAGTGTGCTGTTTAACATTGTATTCAAAGTCGTCCAACTGTTGAATTGAGGGTAATTCACCGTAAATCAATAAATAACTGACTTCTAGGAAATTTGACTTTTCCGCAAGTTGTTCAATTGGATAACCTCGATAACGCAAGACACCCTTCTCTCCATCAAGGAATGTGATACCACTTTCACAGGATCCTGTATTGACGAATCCTGGATCAAGAGTTATTACTTTTGTTTGCGAACGCAGTTTACTAATATCAATGCCTATTTCACCTTCGCTGCCCTTAATTAGAGGGAGATCAACAGATTTTTGATTGACTTCAAGTTTTACTGTATCTGACATGGTGTCACCATTTTTAAATAAATGTTGTATGTAGTAGAAATGATTTTACCTACCCCCTGCCGACAGAGTACCATATCTGCACCAAAAAGCAAGATATTCAACCTAAATATTTATGATTTTTAATGAAGGCTTTTGTGGATTTGAAGGAGAAAATAGCCGGAATTTCTACTGTTCTATAATCGTGTCTTCCGGTCTTTCAGGCATATGTTGAGTCTTAATTTTACTCTGCAACCAGTATTTAATCGCATTTCTGGTACTCGGAATCAGCAGGACAAAACCGACTGTGTCTGTTAAAAAACCTGGAGTGAGAAGTACAAGTCCGGCTATTCCAATTAACAACGCGTCAAGCAGTTCTGCAGACGGCATACGTCCTTCTCGCAAACTTTCCTGTATCCTGAATAAGGTTTGTAATCCCTGAATACGGGCTAAATATGCACCTAAAAATCCAGTAAAAACTACCAGAGCAATTGAAGTGAATACTCCGAAAACTGAGCCTATTTCTATCAACAGATAGATTTCGACAACAGGGATAATGGTAAATGCGAGAAACAACTTTAATAACATAAGGCGAAGACTCTGTTGTCTGTCTTAACTAAGTTCGAATAAATCATGAAGAATCTGAACTAACCGGTGTTATGCTGAATCTGTTAATTCCGGAAATTGCCTGTTGTCCGCTGGCTTGACGTCCGATCACTCTCCAGTAGAGTTGATTCTTCTCTTTTACTCTCATTAATCCCATCGCCATTCCCGGCAGTTCACCTGCCAGCGGAACCAGTTCCTTGTCCGCAATCCAGCGGTTTCCCTGAGGCAAATCAAAATATGATCCTGAGTCTTCAAATTTTTCATCTACACCTACCTGAATCTTGAACTCACTGAAGGCCAGACTGTCCCACTGAAAAAGGAAGAGTCCATTTTCTTCAAAGGTAAATTTGTCAGTCGGTAAAAGCAGCTTAATGTCACTTAGCTTTATTACGTTTGATTTAGTAATATTATTGTTTTCCTTCAGTTCTTCAATGTCGTTTTCAGGGTCAACTGTTGCAATTATTTGGTAATTACCCAAAAGTTGATCATCCGGAAGGATGTATTCCAAGTCGAAAGTTATTACTTCTCCTGGAGCCATTACTCGTGTACTGGGCATGGCAATTACAGATTTACGCATCGGTTGTTTGACATTGTAATATTGAATCTTTGCAGCAATGTCCTTGACAATATCTCCACCGGCATTCATTAAATTAAGACGTAACCTGAGCTTTTCGCCACGAAGTGCGTGCTTTGGCAGAATCTGCACTGATTCCCAGCGTAAATCCGGTGGATCAAATTTCAATGGAGATATGATGCGTTTTCCTGAAACTACAACTCCTGACGCAATTTGAGTTTTGGCGGTTTCAACATCCTGCGGAGATGCGATGAAAAAATAACGCTCATCTCCCGGGGTGGTGTTAACTAGAATACGTTTGAAATTCGCATCCCATATTCTGACTGAAATTTGATAACGTCCTGTATTTTCCAAAGAAATTTCATGCAACACCCTTGCTGTGTCACCTGCCTGAATGGTGTAGATTTTGCGGTGCCGCTTTGTTTTTAGCTCCTGTGCGTTTACTTTAATTTTAATCTCAACACCGACCTGTTTTTGTGCGGAACCTTGATTAGCAATAGCAGTTTGAACTAATTGGTTATCACCATGTTTAGGACAGTCAGGATTAGTCATGGATTTAAGAATCGAATCCGGAGAGTCAATACTCATGTCCGGACCATCGGGCAGGGGGCATGTTTTAGAAAGTACAATTGCGATGATTTTCAGTCCAGGAGACTGATTTGCCGGGGACAAGTTTGGTAAAAGTAAAAATATCATCCCGAAAAATATTAGTTTTAGCTGTGAAATACGGGACATTTTATGCAAGTAAATTGGAGTTTGTTACTTTTCTGTTCGCTTATTTTGAAACAAAAGCTTCTTCTACAGGAAATGATTTCTTAAAGAATCACTGAAACATGCATGATTCATACACTTGATGTTTTCAAGCAGGCTCAAAAATAAAAAAATGCTGAAATTCTACAAGTTTCAGGATTTAATCCTTCATGAACAAATGGTCAACTGTTCCAGAGAAAAAATTAAGACGAGGGTCTAACTTGCTTTAAGCAGAGCATGCACCTCACTTTCATTGCTGTTTTGCAAATGGAACCAGTCACTACTGTTTTGTTCAAATTTTTCATGGGCGGAACAGTGAATTGCTCCCAGTTGATCAACCTGCACAATGCTGATAAGGTGTAAACGTACCATTTCCAGGATTGACATGAAAGTTACAATAAACCAGATTCTAGCTTGGTCACTTTCAAAAAGTTCTTCAAAAAGGCAGTGTTGTTTTTTTCCGAAAAGTTCAATTAGTTCTTCAATACGGTCTTCTATTCGTACAGTTTCAGCTTCAATTATTAATCTAGAAATTTTTGGAATCCGCTTCATCACACGCTCAAATGCTTCCATCAGTGCAGCAACGGAGATATCCTCAAATTCCGGGTCAGCTTCCTCAGTATCCGCGACCAGTTCTACATTTTCCGGACGTTGAAAAACGTCACGTCCTAAAATATCTAGAGAACTTAGTTCAAATGCTGCGTCCTTATAATGCTGATATTCCAGTAAACGGCGTCGTAAAATCTCTTCCGGATCTTCTTCTTCAAACTCTTCAATCTCAACCGGAGACTTGGGCAGCAAACTACGTGACTTAATCAAAATCAACATAGCTGCAATTTCTAAAAATTCACCTGCTAAATCTAGATTGATGGATTGCAGTTTTTCCAGGTATTCCAGATAGGACGAAGTCAATTCAGAAAGACGTACCTCTGCAATTGAAACTTCTTTTTTACGTATGAGATGCAGTAGCAAATCAAGCGGTCCTTCAAACAAAGGAATCTTGATTTCCAGAGGATTTTCCGGATTCGGAAAAATTGTAGATAACTCTAAGTTATTTGAATGAAATTCCATTGTTTCCATACTCATCCATGAGTGGAGGTTAGGGCTTTTTATTCCGTGACACTCTCTGCTTTATCAGAAAGTTCAGGAAGCCCCATATCTTCCAGCACTTGATTGGAGACTTTGTTAAGTTCTTTTGCTTTTTTGAAACGGGAACTGGCACGTTTATTAACTTTTTCCAAATCTGCTTTTGTCCGTATGATGGTTGGACGTATAAAAATCAAAAGGTTAGTTTTTTCAAATTGATCTTTCTTGCTGCGAAACAACCAGCCTAGCAAAGGTAAATCCCCAAAACCTGGAATTTTGTTCTGGTCGCGTGCAATTTTTTCCTTGATCAAACCACCAAGTACAATAATCTCTCCATCTTCACCAATTACGGAGGTTTTGATGGTACGCTTAAAAATGGTAATTGCTTCTGCGCCAGGGTTCACAACATCACTGGACTCCTGAGCAATATCAAGCCTTATACTATTTTCTCCACTGATCTGCGGTTTAATTTCAAGTTTGATACCAACTTCCTTATATTGATATTCTTTTGTGGTGATATTACTCGCGCTGGTCACAGTTTTTGGTGAAACCGGTACTACAGAGACAACATTAATATTTGGTACTTCACCCTCCTGGGGATTGTTGATAATCATTAATTGCGGATTTGCAAGGACATTTACATCATTGTTGTTTTGGACTGCTTTTACAAATGCGCCGAAGCTAAAAAATTCTTTGCCTCCAATACTGATTGTATTGCCGTTCAATACGCCAATAGTAGAACTTTCTGCTCCAATTGCCGCTGTTCCTCCTGATGTGGCGTCTCCGGTGAAGGCACCTCCGGTAGGGAATCCACCGGTAATAATTCTATTATTGTTAGTAGCTCCTGCGGCTTTCCAGTTGATACCTAAATCTAAACTTTTTGAAAGCGAAACTTCCATCACCAGCGCTTCCACATAAACTTGCATTCTTGGTACATCAAGCTCAACTATAATCTGATCCAGAGTTTTGAAGGCAAGAGCCGGAGCAAATATCAAGAGAGAATTTGTCGCCTCATCTGCACTTATTGAAATCTCAGACTGTTTTCCTGAATCTGCAGTTTTGGTCTGTGCTTTAGCTTCGACTAGAGGCTCTTCATCATTTCGTGCAACCTCGGTAATTTTTCCTGTGACTTCTTTTAGCAGGATAGCCATGTCTTTTGCAACTGCATGTTGCAGATGATAAAGTTTAAAATTACTTTGAGTTTTTCCACTGTCCTGATAGACATCGAGTTGTTCAACCAAGGATAGTATAATCGCTATCTCAACCCGTCCGGCTATAATAATAAGGGAATTCAGACGTTCCTCTTCTATAATTTTAACAGGACTCGCCTTGGCGGTATTTCCTTCACCTTTTCCTGCAACCACACGATCTGCGAATATTTTTGTCAGCAGATTCGCCATCCGTTTGGCTGATGTATTTTTGAGCGGAAGTAATTTTAGTTGTGTCTCTCCGGAAGCTCCCTGCTCTGTATCAAGTTTTGAAATCAACTGAAGAACTCTATCGGTTGCTAAACGATCCGCTATGATAATCAGTGCATTCAGTCGTGGTTCAGCAATTATTTTAACCGGACTACCAGAGGTGGTTTGTCCTTCACCTTTGCCGGCAACCACTTTATCTGCGAATATTGTTGAAAGCAACGGCGCCAGTGTTTTGGCTGAAGCATGGTTTAATTGCTGCATCATTATTTGACGATTCCCGCGCGGAATATCAAGTTGATCGACCAGATCAATGATTTGCTGAGTTGTTACTGGGTTAGCAATAATTATCAGTGCATTAAAAGGTGCAAAGGGTACTATTTTAATTGAAGTTGTTTTAGGAAAAACAGTCGTAATGAGCGGAACCAGCTTTGCAGCATCAGAATATTTCAGTTCATGAATAGTCGTTTTTGCACCTTCAACCGGCACATCAACTTGTTCAATTAACTCAATAATCTCTTTCGTGGTATTACTGTTTGCGATGATAAACAATGAATTCAAACGAGTTTCAATCAGTAGTTTGAATTTAGTCGCCTTGCCGTTACGCACTAAATTTGAAAACAATTCAGAAACTGTTTTGTGAATTTCTGTAACATCGTTGTGTATAATTTGCTGTAAAGTGACAATCTGCTCCACACCTTCCGGTGCAGAAGTGTCTAGCATATCAATTAGTTCCACGATGCGGCTTACGTTGGATTCAACATCGATTACAATCAACATGTTCATTGGCTCATAAACGAGCAGGACTCCTGTCTTGGAAAAAATTGGCTGTAATGTCGCCTGTATTCCCTTAAGGTCTGAATGAAAAATTGGAATCAGGCGCATGACATAGTTCCCGCTTTTTGCGCTGATTTTTCCACCGTCATTTGAAATCGGTAAACGGGAGAAACGAGCGTCTGCAGAAGGAAGTATTTGCACGACTTTACTATCTTTTTTACGCACCATTGCCAATCCCTGACTGGCGAGTATTTTTTCGAAGAAGAAAAATGCGTCTGCAGGAGTTACTTTGAAATTACGCGGGGCCGTGATTGACATTTGCCCGCGCATATTCTTTTCTTCATAAACAAAAACTGTTCCGGTTTTTTCCGAAATTATTTTGATGAATTCTTTGAGGATGATTGTTTGAGGCAGGTTTATGCTAACCTTTGAACCGCTGTTTTTTTTAGCCGCCTGTAGCTCAAATGGTTGATAAATATTAAGAAGTAAGAGGCTCAGTAAAATTAATCCGGACAAGCAGGGATGTTTCCGGAACGGCTTCGATTTAGAGCTAAAAAAGAAAATCATGTATGTGTGTTATTAAAATACTTTGAATTTCAGGATAGATTGTTTTTTGAATTTAGTATCCAGTCTGCCCGATCCAAATCTGCAGAAGTAGTGATTTTTATATTTTGTGGTTCGCCTTCAACGGTTGCAACCCTGCCTCCGCATTTTTCAACTAATGAAGCGTCATCAGTAACTGTCCAGTTGTTTGCTACAGCCTGCATTGAAGCATCCTTTAATAACTCAGTGCGAAAGCCCTGAGGTGTCTGCACTGCAAATAATTCACTACGCTCTACAACTTCAGTTTTTTTCTTAGTAACCCTACGAATTGTGTCCACCAGTGGTATAACCGGAATTCCTGCTCCATGCTCAAAGGAAGCTGCCAAAATACGGTCTATTAATTCTGCACTGCAAAACGGACGAGCACCATCATGTACCAGCACAAGTTCCGGAACCGGTTTTTCCTGCAAAACCCTCAGCAAAGCATTATGCACTGAGTCTTGACGGCGCTTTCCGCCTTCAACCAAAATAACTTCTTTTGGGATAATCCTTTCAAAAACACGGCGATCCTGAGAAGCAACTGTCAAAAAAATCTTCCGAATTCCTTTGTGTTTTAAAAATGGTTCAATACTAAACTCAAGTATTGTACTTGTTCCTAATGGAAGAAGCAATTTATTGTGTAGCTCCCCCATGCGGGATCCTTGACCTGCCGCAACAATCACTGCAACTGCATCCACGTTAGTTATTCATGCTGAAAGTGTAAATGTTGATGGTTTCACTGAAAGTCTGAAATCTTGATGATATTAGTTTAGCATCTTCTAGGAGATTTCTCGCTTCGTGTCAAATGTCATGGCTTTCGGACTTTTTAGAGGTTAATCAAGATCGATAACGACATAACTTGAAAAACATATATTTCAAATATCTCAACTGCTTAGGCTAAGAAATATTGCTGCTAAAAGTCCAGATAAAACGAGTAAATATTTTAATGTTACAAATTGAAAATAATATCAGACTTGTAAAAAAGATAACACAAACTAAACTATGTAAGGAGAGTATAGAGGTAAAACAATTAATTGTGTGTAATGTAAGATGAAAGATTAACAGTTAATAAATAAAGACTCGTGAGAGAACCCAGCAAAATGGACTTTCTGAAAACAGGGAGCTATTTATTTCAGTCAAGACGATTCCAGAACTTTGGTTCCAAATCGTATTGCAAAAAATGGCTGGACACTTAACTTGGCAAAACCGGAGGATTTATTTGGGCTAATAGGATTTCCAGTGGGAATTCCATTACTGATTATTTTATTTGCTGCGAATTTCTTTTATCGATAATTAATAATCTAATTTCAAACACAAAACAGAAAATATGTCTGAAAAAACAGCATTCATTGGACTCGGCGTAATGGGTTATCCTATGGCGGGATTCTTAGCCAAAGCCGGTCACAAAGTTACAGTCTATAACCGCACCACAGTAAAAGCTGAAAAATGGGTAAAAGAATACGGTGGTGAGTTGGCATTAACACCTGCGGAAGCAGCAAAAGGCGCGGATTATGTCTTTGCCTGCGTGGGTAACGATGATGATCTGCGTTCGGTTACAACAGGAGATGATGGTGCCTTTTCGGGAATGGCTTCCGGAACAGTGTTTGTTGATCACACCACTGCATCAGCCAAAGTCGCCCGTGAACTTGCGGATGCCGCACATAAACTGGAGTGCACTTTTCTCGATGCTCCTGTTTCCGGAGGCCAGGCCGGGGCGGAAAATGGTGTGCTGACCGTAATGGTCGGCGGCGACGAAGAAAGTTTTGCAAAAGCAGAACTTCTCATTAGAAATTACGCAAAAATGATAAAGCTCCTGGGACCGGTGGGTTATGGACAATTGACAAAAATGGTTAACCAAATTTGTATCGCCGGAATAGTACAGGGTTTGGCGGAAGGAATTCATTTTGCGAAGGCAGTCGGACTTGACGTGGAACAGGTGATCGAAACAATATCCAAAGGTGCGGCTCAATCATGGCAAATGGAAAACCGTTACAAAACTATGAATGAAAATTTTTTCGATTATGGGTTTGCCGTTGATTGGATGCGAAAAGATTTGGGAATGGCACTTGAGGAAGGCCGTTCCAACAAGGCACATTTGCCTGTTACTGCACTGGTGGATCAATTTTATTCAGAAGTTCAGGCTCTCGGCGGAAGCCGCTGGGATACTTCAAGTTTGATTGCCCGGTTGGAGTCAATGAATAAGCAGAAAAAAAATTAAATACTGGAGAACAGCTTGAAAATATTTGAAGGGAAGGTCCTCATAGATGGTAACTGGCAAGATCCTGAGTCTGGAGAAACACTACCGGTAATGGATCCAAGTGACGGTAGCGAGTTTGCACGAATGGCCAAAGGTTCAGCCGTGGATATTGAACGTGCAGTACAGGCAGCACAAAATGCGATAGACGGTGAATGGGGAAGAACTACTGCTGTGGAGCGTGGCCGACTGCTGCAAAAGTTGAGTGCGCTGATTTTGGAAAACGAAGATG
This sequence comes from SAR324 cluster bacterium, assembly GCA_028822475.1. Taxonomy (GTDB): domain Bacteria; phylum SAR324; class SAR324; order SAR324; family NAC60-12; genus Arctic96AD-7. The sequence continues at coordinate 6,017 of JAPKDT010000009.1, read as the reverse complement.
AGTTGACAGAAATGGAAGCTCGTGATGTAGGAAAACCATTAACTCAAGCCCGTGTGGATGTAAGGGCTTGTGCAAGGTATTTTGAGTTTTACGGCGGTGCCGCGGACAAAGTGCATGGTGAAACAATTCCTTATCTTGAAGGCTATACCGTGCTTACTCTCAGGGAACCACACGGTGTGACCGGACATATAATCCCTTGGAATTATCCACTCCAAATTATTGGCCGTACAATCGGTGGAGCTTTGACAATGGGTAACGCCTGTGTACTTAAACCAGGTGAAGAAGCTTCACAAACTGCGTTGATGGTCGGTGAATTGGCCAGACAAGCAGGTTTCCCACCAGGAGTTTTCAATATAGTTCCAGGACTTGGCGAAGAAGCAGGAAATGCTCTCATACATCATTCCGGAGTTAACCACCTTTCTTTCACAGGTTCCACGGAAGTCGGAACTTTGGTTCAACAGGCTGCCGCAAAAAACGCAGTTCCGGTTACACTGGAACTTGGCGGAAAATCTCCACAAATTGTTTTTGCGGACGCTGATTTGGAAAAAGCCCTGCCATTTCTGGTAAACGCCAGTATACAAAATTGTGGACAAACCTGCTCTGCCGCTAGTCGGGTGATCGTTGAAAGTACTATTTACGAAAAATTGATGAACAGGTTAGCAGAAAGGTTCAAAGAGCTACGTGTCGGTCCTGCATTCCGGGATTTAAATTGCGGACCGTTGATCAGTCCGGAACAAAAAATACGTGTGGAAAAGTATTTAAATCAGGCAAAAGCAGACGGATTAAATATTTCTGCAGAAGGAAATATTATGGAAGATGCGCCTGCTGAAGGGAATTATGTGAAACCGATGCTGATCCGTGATGTGCCTCCAGAACATGCGGTGGCGCAGGAGGAATTGTTCGGGCCTGTTCTTGCGGCAATGCCGTTTTCAAACGAGGAAGAAGCCGTTAAGCTGGCAAATGGAACTCCTTTTGGTTTGGTTTCCGGAATCTGGACAAATGACGGTGCCCGTCAGTTCCGGATGGCAAAAAAGATTAAATCCGGTCAGGTATTTATCAACAATTACGGTGCGGGTGGAGGAGTCGAATTGCCTTTTGGCGGAGTGAAACTCAGCGGTCACGGTCGTGAAAAAGGGTTTGAAGCACTTTACGGTTTTTCTGTTACTAAAACAATTGCTATACAACATGGAGTATAAAATGCGCTTAAAAAATAAAATCGCCGTCATCACTGGTGCAGGCTCAGGATTCGGTAAAGGTATTGCCATTCGTTTTGCCGAAGAAGGCGCAAAGGTAGTCATCGCGGATATTAATCTCGTTTCAGCAGAAAAAGTCGCTGCTGAAATAGGAAAAAATGCCCTTGCGGTTGCGGGTGACGTCAGTCAGGATGGCGACGTTTCCTCCATGTTTGAACGTACGCTCAAGCATTATGGACGTGTGGATATTCTGATTAATAACGCCGGAACCACCCACCGCAATAAACCAATGACAGAAGTCACTGAGGAGGAGTTTGAGCAGATTTTTGCGGTCAATGTTAAATCAGTTTTTCTGACCGCCAAACACGGTGTTCCGCTGATGAAAAAACAGGGACACGGTGTAATCCTGAATGTCGCCTCAACAGCGGGTCTGCGTCCACGTCCAGGACTGGTATGGTACAACACTTCAAAAGGTGCGATGATCACGGCGACTAAAGCCATGGCGATTGAGTTAGCAACATTTAAAATCCGCGTAAATGCGATCAATCCTGTTGCAGGAGAAACGGGAATGTTGCCTCTTTTTATGGGAGAAGACACTCCGGAAAAAAGGGCTCAATTCGTTTCCAGTATTCCATGGGGACGTTTAAGTCAACCTGAAGATATGGCAAATGCCGCACTCTTTTTGTGTTCTGATGAAGCTGATATGGTGACGGGGACCTGCATGGAGGTTGATGGCGGACGCTGTATTTGAGATATTTATGCAGAAATATTTTTTATGTCTGAATCACTTTTAATTATCACTGGAAATTGAATCACCCAATTTTCATAATACTTTTAGTTTAACAGTAAAATTTTTGATGGCTGACACTAATAAAATGACTGTCGCTTGTCTCGATTTTGAAGGTGTTTTGATTCCTGAAATATGGAAAGGATTAGCGAGTCTCAGCGGGATTGATGATTTGAAACTCACCACACGTGATATTGCAGACTATGACGAGTTGATGCGCTACCGTTTGAAAATTTGTGATCAGCACAAATTGACACTTCATGACATTCATCAAGTAGTGGAACAAATGGATCCGCTGGAGGGTGCATTTGAATTTTTAAGCTGGTTAAGAAAACGTAATGAAGTGGTAATCCTTTCTGATACTTTCAGAGAATTTGTTGAACCACTGTTACATAAACTGCAACACCCGACAGTATTTTGTCATTCTCTGAAACTAGATGATGATTTGCGAATTGTGGATTATTGCCTTAGACAAAAAGATCAAAAAAGACATGCAGTAAAAGCATTAAAAAAACTGAATTTCCATATAGTTGCAGTTGGTGACTCTTACAACGATATCAGCATGCTTCAGGAGGCGGATCATGGAATTTTCTTTAGACCAACAAAGAAAATTGCGGGCGAATATCCGAATTTCCCTGTGACTCATGAATTTGACGTATTAAAAAACGAACTGGAACAGCTTAAAAAATAATGCGGAAAAACGAAGGCAGAGCTCAAAAGGGAGAGGGCAGGAAGAAAAATTTATCTGGAGAAAGAAAATTCCAGCCCGCCAAAAAAGAAAGCAACCAGGAGAGGAGTCCGTTTAAAAGACACGAAAATGAAAGAAGACGCCCATTTCCCTCAGCAAAAAAAGATGCTAAAGGGAGGAAGACAGACGCTTCCGCAAGTGATTTTCTTTATGGAATTCTTCCAGTGCAGGGTGCTTTGAGCCATCGAAGGAGAAAACTGGATCACCTCTACTTGAAAACAGACGCTGATTCTTCCGAACGTTTGAGAGAAATCCGGATGCTCGCTGAACAGCATGGAGTACCGGTGAGCGAAGTTCCAGTCAAAAAACTGGAAGAAATGTGTCCTGATGCAGTTCACCAGGGTGTGGTGTTGCGTTGCGGGGCTTTGCCCTTCTCATCTCTTTCCGATCTTCCGCAAACCGCTGAAGGTGAGTACCCATTGATTGTCGTACTGGACCAAATCGAAGATCCCCATAATCTTGGTGCTATTCTGAGAACCTGCGGTTTTTTTAAAGTGAGTGCCGTGGTCGTGCCTCAGGATCACACTTCAGGCTTAACCGCTGTGGTGGCTAAGGCTTCAACAGGAGTTTCGGAATGGTTCCCGGTGATCTCTGTTCCGAACCTAGCCAGATTTCTTCAGCAACAAAAATCTAAAGGTTTCTGGGTGATCGGACTTGCTGGAGATGCAGCCGAAAGTGTAGCGGAACTCTCTCAGGACAGACCGCTAATTCTAGTGTTGGGCAATGAAGGAAAAGGGATGCGCCGCCTCAGTCGTAAACATTGCGACTGGCTTGTGAGTATTCCTGGAGATCAGCAAGTATCTTCATTAAATGTCAGTAATGCCGCAGCAGTTGTGCTCTTTCATTTACAGAACAAGCATCAAATCCCCTAAATAAATTCCCTTGTCTAATTCCCTGCCTGGATATTTTGCAGGGATATTGCACTACGAAAAACCTCACGCCAGTAGAGTGTATCTGACAGTTTATCTACCTGCATTAAATTTCATGCAGTTTGGATGTGGTTGTGCGTTGAATAATTGAAACGCAAAAAATTATAACCAATATCAACATCATAATATGCCACGTTTTAGTCTGGAAACTGCTTTAAAAGTCAGGGAACGTTTAGAAAAGCTCTACCAGAAAGCTCTTGCGGAACAGGTGCAGTTGGAGCAACAGCATCGAGACAGAAAAAAACTGATGGAGGAAGCTCTAGATGTTCATAACAATGATTTAGACAAAGCTAAAGCAGATGGTGTGACAATAAATCAGCTTTTAATGGGCGGAAATTTTCAGCAACGAATCAAACAGCATCTTGAACTTACTCAAGTTCAACTGAATGAGCAATTGGAAGTAGTGGAATTGAAACGACATGAGTTGACCCAAGCAACCCAAAAGAAACGTGTGCTGGAAATTTTAAAGGAAAAAGAAATCGAAAAATTCAAAGCTGAAACGGAGCGTCTTGATCGTTTGGAGGCGGATGAAATTGCCCAGAATTATCGACGAAATATTCAAAATTAATAAAAATTTTGCCCAATAATACAAAATTATCATACACATCAATATCCGTTAACAGCAGGAATGATATGAATAAATTACTAAAGTTTATTAATGATTACAAATTCTTATATTTGTTTATTGGAATTGTCTTGTTGGCAAGGCCCGCTTATAGCATACCAACAAGCACCGATGAATTGAAACAATCCTTCGGTACGTTCTGCGCGGATTACGGACTTGATTTTTGCGCTGTTAAATCAGATGACCAAAAAAATACAAAGAAACCTCGAAAGTTCACTGAGACTGAGAAAAAGATTCTAACCAGACTTGCGGAACAACAGGATCGTTTGCGTTTAAGAAGTTTGGAACTCGATCGAAGAGAAGGTCAGCTTAAAACTCTTCAGGAGGATATTCAACGGCAGGTTAGTCAGTTGGAAAAACTCCAACAGGAGATTGAAAAGGATATTGCCAAAAAGAAAACACAGGATGACGCTCAGTTAATAAAGGCAATTGCTTTATACTCAAAAATGGATGCAGGGGTTGCAGCACAATCACTGGCAAAACTTGAAAGAAAAATCGCAGTCAATATCCTGAAACAAATGAAAGAAAAACAGGCATCATTAATTCTTTCCAGTATGGGTGCGGCTGAATCAGCCAGCATGATTGAAGAGATAACAAGAAAATAATGAGATAGCTATGATAGAAGCAATTGGACAAAAAGCTGTTATACACGGAACTGAAGAGGTAGTAGCAGCAACTGATTTTGGTATGGAATCCGGAGAGGTTGGTGAAAATAAAGTTTTTGATGCTACACTCGAACAAATGCTGACAGAACTTCCACTTGATGAAAAACTGCTCGAAGAACTTCTTGGTGAAGATGGCTTGTCTGCGTCACTCAATTCCGTCCTTTTGACTCAAAATAAACTTGATCTGGAAAGTGCTGAAACAGATTTAGGTATTGTAAATAATTCAAATATACCTTTGGAAATATTGGATAATGATCTTTCGGGCGAGGATGTATCTTCTTTGCAGACTCAGGTTTTTAAAAAAACAACTCCGATTTCAGCAGAAATGATTGAGGTGCTAGATCCAAGGTTTACAGTTGATGTGAGTAATTATGATATCCTTCCGGAAACCGGTATCGCCGAAACAGGACTCCAATCCTTACTCCAGGAATCAACTACTGAGATCACTGATCCTTTGCTGCAAAATGTATTGCAGCAAGTAAAATCCCTCGAAAATGGTACAGGAATTCCTGTGGATGCAGTTCAGTTAGAAGCAGATGTTGAGTTTTCCACGAGTAACCTGCAAACTATCTTGCAAAAAACAGCCAGCTACTCAGCTTTACCTAATTCTGACCCGGAAATTCAAAAAAATGAATTACCGCCTGAATTGCAGACAAACTCCAAACAAGCGGTTCAGGGCAAAAACACTCTTGTTCAGGATCTAAATTCAATTCTTGAAAATCAGGAAGAGAGTCTACAAGAGAATTTGCAAACAGCTTTTCGTCAAGGCTCAGATGTGGAAAGTCTAGATGCTGAAGAACTTGCTGCAGATAATCTGCAAAAATTTAAAAGAGGAGATGTACCTTTAACTCCGGAAAAAATAAAAGCGGCGGAAAGTCTTCAGGTTGTAGAAAAGTTTAAAATAAACGAAGCTTTGTCTGCAGCAGAGAAGTTTCTGGTTGCCGAAAAAGTTTGTGGAGGAGCTAAGGTAAAGGCAGTGGAAGGTTTACAAACCTCTGAGAATTTTCAGGTTGCCGAAGAAGTTCCGGGCGGAGCCAGGGTAAAGGCAGTTGAAGGCTTACAAACCTCTG
>JAPKDT010000222.1 GCA_028822475.1 SAR324 cluster bacterium | reverse complement strand
TGATTGACGAGATCACAAAGTCTGTGCCAGAAATAGTTGTAAATAGCATCAAATAAATGCTAGCCTAACATCCACTGCATAATAGCAGGCAAAGCCGAATTATCGATGCTGAAATCTAAACATGTGATATGATTCCAAAAAAAATCCAGCTTGTAGAAGTTGGTCCTCGTGATGGACTGCAAAACGAAAAGCTTTGGGTTGAGACTGAAACCAAAATTGCCTTAATTGAAAAACTTGCACAGGCAGGGTTGACGAAAATAGAAGCTACAAGTTTTGTCAGCCCAAAATGGGTTCCGCAGATGAAAGACGCTTTTGAGGTGCTTTCAGGAATTGAACGTCGACCGGGAGTTAGCTATCCAGTTCTGACACCGAATATAAAAGGTTTTGAAAAGGCCCTTGAAGCAGGTGCTACTGAAGTAGCTGTGTTTGGCGCAGCCTCGGAAGCATTTTCTCAAAATAACATTAATTGTTCCATAGCGGAATCAGTTGAACGCTTCAGTCCAATAATCGCGGCTGCACAAAAAAGTGGAATTCGTGTCCGTGGATATATTTCCTGTGTCCTAGGTTGTCCGTATCAAGGAGTTGTTCCTGTTGCGGATGTAGTAAAATTAGCACTTCAAATGTCTGAAATGGGTTGCTACGAAATTTCTCTTGGCGACACCATCGGCATTGGTACACCAATGCAGGCCAAAAAAATGGTGGAAGCTGTTGCTGAAAAAGTTCCTGTTTCAAAACTTGCCCTGCACTTTCATGATACACGAGGACAGGCACTGGCAAATATTTATGCCTGTCTTGAACTTGGTGTGTCTGTTATTGATTCATCTGTCGCTGGTTTGGGAGGTTGTCCATATGCTCATGGTGCAAGCGGGAATGTAGCAACCGAAGACGTGGTTTATATGTTACATGGAATGGGAATAGAGACCGGTGTTGAGCTGGAAAAATTAATTGAAGTAGGCCGCTTCATCAGTGAGGTTTTTGGTCGTGCTCCCCAAAGCAAGGTCACTCGCGCAAGCTGATATTTCTAAATTGTCATAAATAACTGTTTAGTAAAAAATCGGCAATCAGCACCGAGCCTGAATCAGCAATCAACTAATGAAAATATTTCTATAGGCTGTTTAGGGCGCGTAAGTTTCACTTGAAATGACAAAGTATTATGATATTCAGCAGATAGTCAATTTTCAAAAATGCATTTAATATGATGAAAGCATAAAACAAGAATGATTACCAAAATTGCAAAAAGCGGACAAGCCGTACCGCGTCTTGAAGATGAACGTTTGCTGCGCGGGCAGGGCAGATTTGTTGATAACCTGAACTTTGAAGGACAGGTTTATTTGCACGTCGTGCGCTCTTATCATGGGCACGCGAAAATATTAAATATTCTGAAAGAGTCTGCGTGTCAGCACCCAGGCGTGCTGGCAGTCTATACTGGAGAAGATTTAATTCGGGATGGAGTTCTTCCGATCCCTTTGACTTTGTCATACAAACGTCCCGGCGGTCTGCCGGCGATTTCTGAGCCTTATCATGCACTGGCTCATGGGATTGCACGTTTTATGGGACAACCTGTAGCAATTGTGATTGCGGAGTCTGCTGCAGCTGCTCAGGAAGCAGGTCAGTGTCTGGAGATTGAATACGAAGAATTACAGGCAGTCACTGATTTACAGAAAGCAATTTCTGCGGACGCTCCTCGTTTGTGTAGTGAACTTCCGGACAATATTGCTGCAGCATCGACTGAAGGTGACGCGGTCAAAGTTGAAAAGGCTTTTGCCAAAGCGTCTCATGTTACGAGGATGAATCTGGTTAATAACCGTGTGGTTGGCAGTCCGCTGGAACCACGGGCTTTGCTTTGTGAAGTTGAGCCAAAAAGCGGAAATCTCGTCCTGCATGCAATGCATCAAAGTATTTCACGTCTCAAGTCGGTTTTGTGCAGTGTATTTCAACTTGAAGCAGAAAAGTTGAGAATTATTGTGCGGGATATCGGTGGTGGATTTGGCACAAAAGTGGCCGTTCATCCGGAAGATGTTTTGGTCGTATACGCGGCAAGAAAATTAAAGCGTACTGTTAAATGGACTGCAACACGCAGCGAAGAATTTCAGGCTTCTGTGCATGGACGTGACCAAAGGAATTTTGCAGAATTAGCCTGTGACTCAACCGGTAAAATATTAGCGTTGAGATTAAGCACGCTAGCCAACACAGGTGCTTATCTCAATAATCCGGCTTTGCTGATTCCACTCGAAATTATGCCCAAAGTAGTCAGCTCAGTCTATCATATTCCCGCTTTGTTTATTGAGACTCGTTGTGTACTCACAAACACCGCACCAATTGGAGCCTACCGTGGTGCTGGAAGGCCGGAAGGCATTTATCCTCTGGAACGTTTGATGGACTTGGCTGCACGTGAAATGGGAATTAGCCCTGTTACTTTACGTGAAATAAATTTAATTCGCAGCGAAAGTCTGCCCTATACAACACAGCTAGGTGAGGTTTTTGACAGCGGTAATTTTCATGAAGTAATGCAGAGTGCCGTCCGCAAAATGGACTGGGACGGTTTTGGAAAAAGAAAAACAGCATCAAAAAAACGCGGCCTTCTGCGTGGACGCGGGTTGGCCTGTTACATAGAATGGACGGGAGGAGATTTAGTCGAAACCGTCCGGATTGAAGCCGGAGCAGACGGGACGGTTACCCTTTTTTCCGGAACACAGGCTATGGGTCAGGGTTTGGAAACAGTTTTCAGTCAGCTCCTTTCCGGTCAACTGGAAATTCCAATTGAAGCAATCAGGGTGGTGCAGGGAGACAGCGCTAGAGTAAAAGGAATGGGAAGTTTCGGTTCACGTTCGTTGTTTGTCGGAGGAACTGTTTTACTGGAGGGAGCGCAGGAATTTCTGCAAAAAGGAAAAGAACTAGCGGCAGCAGAACTCGAAGCCGCAGTTGTTGATATGCGTTACCATGAGGGGCGTTTTGAGGTGGTAGGGACTTCAATCGGAATTGGGCTTTTCGAATTAGCAGCAGGACAGGCTGGACACAGTTTTTCAACTGAGACGGAAAAGGAAGTGGAGGGACGCAGTTGGCCGAATGGCTGTCATATTGCTGAAGTGGAAATTGATCCTGAAACAGGAAGCGTGCGTTTAGTCAGTCACGGCACTGTTGATGATATAGGTAATCCGATCAATCCCATGATTGTTGAGGGGCAGCTTCACGGCGGGATTGCCCAAGGTGCAGGTCAGGCACTGCTGGAACTCTCAGAGTATGATTCAGAAGGCCAGTTGCTGAGCGGTTCTTTTATGGATTATGCAATACCGCGAGCTGATGATTTACCCTCTTTTTACACAAATATGTACACTGACGCACCCTGCAAAACCAATCCTCTTGGTGCAAAAGGCGTTGGTGAAATTGGTGTGGTAGGCTCAATTCCGGCAATCGCCAATGCTGTTTTAGATGCACTTTGGGAGCAGGGTGTACGTCATTTTGATATGCCTGCTAATCCTCAAAAAATATGGAAACTTCTGCAGAA
>JAPKDT010000221.1 GCA_028822475.1 SAR324 cluster bacterium | reverse complement strand
CACTGGATAATGTGCGAAATCTGACTAGCCACCCTGCATTTGAAAAAAATAATCCCAATAAAATACGAGCCTTGATTAGCACATTTTCACGCTTTAATCAGCTTAGATTTCACGCAGCAGACGGTTCCGGTTATGATTTTCTCGCGGAACAGGTGTTGAGACTTGATCCCTTAAACCCTCAGACAGCCGCACGGTTGGTCAGCGTTTTTAATAATTGGCGTAAATATGATGCTAGACATAAAGCTAAAATGAAAGATCAACTGCAACGTATTGTTAAAACACCAAATCTTTCTGGAGACGTTTTTGAAATTGTCTCCAAAGCGTTAGCTTAAACATCTTCACCACTAACAATAACCGGTTTTATGGATCCTAAATTATTTAAATTTAACACCTTAAGTTTACACGGTGGACAGCGTCCGGATGCAGAAACAGGCGCTAGAGCCGTACCGATTTATCAGACAACCTCTTACGTTTTTAAGGACAGTGACCATGCGGCTGCGTTGTTCAACCTAGAGCAGGCCGGTCATATTTACAGTCGTATTTCAAATCCAACGGTCGCAGTGCTCGAAGAACGAATTGCGGCATTGGAGGGCGGAACCGGTGCAGTGGCTACCGCATCAGGACAAAGCGCGTTATTCTCTGCAATCATGACCTTGATGGGACAGGGAAATCACATAGTTTCCTCAGCATCACTTTACGGCGGCAGCGTAAATCTATTTCAGCACACTTTGCCACGTTTCGGCATTGAGACCACTTTTGTCAATCCCCGTAAACCGGAAGAATTCCGCAAGGCAATCCGACCTGAAACGCGCCTAGTTTTTGGTGAAATAATCGGCAATCCGGGACTCGAAATACTAGATGTTGCTGCAGTCGCGAAGATAGCACATGAAGCTGGTTTACCCTTGTTGATTGATGCGACATTCAACACACCGTATTTGTGCCGTGCTCTTGAATTGGGAGCAGATTTGGTTTCACACTCGGTAACCAAATGGATGGGTGGGCACGGAGTTGCGTTAGGCGGAGTGGTGGTTGAAGGTGGACGTTTTGACTGGGAATCTGACGGAAAATTTCCGACACTCACTGAACCATACGCTGGTTATCACGGGATAAATTTTTTCGAAGAATTCGGACCACAAGCTTTTTCGATGCGTATGCGTTCAGAGGCAATGCGGGATTTCGGCCCAGCGATGAGTCCGCAAAACGCTTTTTATCTGCTGCAAGGTTTGGAAACTCTACCACTACGCATGGATCGTCACATCAGCAACACTAAAATACTTCTGGAATTTTTACAGTCCAGTGAAGAGGTCGCCTGGGTTACCCATCCGGATTTACCTGATCATCCGGATCATGAACTTGCTTCACGTATTCTGCCAAAAGGAGCAGGATCAATTGTTGCTTTTGGAGTCAAGTCCGGAAGTTCAGGTGGAGGACGTGAAGCCGGAGCTGCATTTATAAACTCTGTACAACTCGCATCCCATCTAGCAAATGTAGGCGACGCGAAAACACTGGTGATTCATCCAGCAAGCACCACTCACGCGCAAATGGATTCTGAAACCATGAAACAGGCTGGATTGACTGAGGACATGATCCGGCTCTCCGTGGGATTGGAAGACGCAAACGATTTAATCGATGATTTTAAACAAGCCTTGCGTAAGGCCGCAAAAGCAACAGGAGCAACAAAATGAAACTAAATGTCGCTTCCGTAACTTCTGCTAAGAAAATACAGATATTCGCTGCCACCGGAGGAAAAGAACTTTCGTCGGAACTTCCTCTTCTCGTTTTCCTGCACGGTGCTGGAATGGATCACACTGTCTGGAATTTACAAACACGCTATTTCGCGTATCACGGTTATTCGGTCTTAGCTATTGATTTTCCGGGACACGGACGTTCCGATGGCACCTTGCTGCAAAGCATAGAACAAATGGCAGACTGGATTCCGGAATTGATTGATGCAGCCGTTGAAATCTCAGGGAAAGACGGAGTGTCCGGTTCTAATTCGAAACAGGCTTCTTTGGTTGGACATTCGATGGGTGCTCTGGTGGCGCTGGAATGCGCCTCACGTTATCCGGAATTGCTAAGTTCAATATGTTTGCTGGGAGTTTCCGCAAAAATGCCCGTGCATCCGGTTTTGCTTGAAGCAGCCGCCAATAATGATCCGCTGGCTTATGATTTGGTAACTTCGTGGGGGCACGGTACTACCGGACATTTCGGCAAGACTCCTGTTCCAGGGATGTCGCTGATCGGCGGAGGAAGAGCTTTACTGAGTTCCGCGCCTCAAGGAACTTTGGGAGTTGGTCTCGCGGCCTGCAATGCATATCAAAACGGGCTTACGGCTGCGGGGAAAGTTGACTGTTCCACTCTGTGTTTGATGGGCAGTGAAGACAAAATGACTCCACCAAAGCAAGGTGAAAAACTAGCCGCTGAAATTACAAACGCGAAAACACATCTCATTCAGGATTGCGGACACATGATGATGCTCGAAAAATCAGATCAAACTTTACAAGCACTGAAAGCACATTTAAGCAGCACCTAGACCTCCAAATAAAATCCGAAATTGCAAAATATAATTAGTTATGTGCACCAAGTGAAATTGTCATTTTTTTCCAGGAGAGGCTGTTCCTTTCAAGGTCAAATGTCATCAGATCTTCTCCAATCAGTACCGGTCCTTTAAAATCAAGGTAGACTGTTGACAATAATTTTTCGCGGTCAAACTTAGGCGGAGCAAAGTGGGTCAACATGAGACAACGCACTTCTGCTTCTGCGGCAACTTTTCCAACCACACTGTCCAGTGTATGATAAGATGCAACATTTTCCACAGTTTTTGCTGTACGGAGTCCTGTTATAACCGGCATTTCGCCATGAATAAAAACCTCGTGCAGGAGCACATCAGCGCCTTTTGCGGCTTCTATTAACGCAGGACAATACTTCGTATCTCCACTGATAACTGCTTTCTCATCCTCAGTTTCAAAGACAAAACCGAATGCGTGTTTTACAGGCTGGTGCAATACTTCAACAGCCTTTACTTTCAACTTACCAAATTTCAGCTCAGTCCCGTTTTCGATTTCAGCAACTTCAACTTCAAGAGCTTTGGTCGAAGATCTTTGTTCGTGAGCAATTCGTTGTTCAAGCTCCGGTTTCCAGAGTTTCATTAATTGATCTACATAAGCCTGAGTACCACGCGGGCCGTATATTTTTTGCGGACCTGGTCGCCCCTGATGCCAACTGGAAATGATGAGTTGGAACAAATCAACAATATGATCCGAATGAAGATGAGTCAGCAGTAAAGCGTCAATTTTGCTTCCAGGAATTCCATGTTCAAGCAAACGTTGAGTAACTCCTGAACCGCAGTCAATCAAGATTCGAGCACCTTCTCCGCAGTCTATTAGCGCTGAAGGTCCATGTCTCTCCAAATCGACGGAAGGGCAACCACTGCCTAAAATGGTTAATTTCATTTTCCTCTTCTTTTAATTTAATTATAAAACTTTGCCTGTAATATTCAGACTCTTTCGATTAACATAGAA
>JAPKDT010000220.1 GCA_028822475.1 SAR324 cluster bacterium | reverse complement strand
GATTCTGGAGGGAAAAAATAATCCTTGAAACTATCCGCAAAGATTTCTTCCACCTTGATGATTTTGTCCGGATCAATGTCCAGAGTGTAATCGGTACCTTTTAGAGCGTGCCACATGGTAAGTATATCAGGCTGCCCGGTTCCGCCGCTTACGGGACTCATCGCCAGATCAATCCTATCAATTCCTCCTTCAATCGCACCCATGTACTGGATAACAGACGCCCCGGCGGTATCGTGCGTGTGCAAGTGCAGGATGGTACCTTCCGGAACCATTTTTCGCGCTCCTTTGATTGTCTCGTGAACTTTCCTGGGATTAGCCGTTCCGCTAGCATCTTTGAAGCAAATCGAATCAAAAGGCACATCAGAATCCAGAATATTTCGCAGGGTTTTCAAATAATATTCTGTGTCATGCGCGCCTTCGCAGCCGGGAGGTAAATCCATCATGGCAATCACGATCTGATGGTGCAAACCATGGTTTGTGATGCATTCTCCGGAATATTTTAGATTACGCAAATCGTTTAACGCGTCAAAGTTCCGAATAGTCGTGATACCGTGTTTTTTGAACATTTTCGCGTGCAGGTCAATCATGTCACGAGGCTGCTGACTGAGCGCCACCACGTTGATTCCGCGTGCGAGTGTCTGCAAATTAGCGTCTGCCCCAACTGTTTTACGAAACGTGTCCATCATATCAAAGGCGGATTCGTTACAATAGAAAAACAGACTTTGAAAACGCGCTCCTCCGCCTGCTTCAAAGTAGGTGATTCCAGCCTCAACCGCAGCTTCTAAAGGCGGTAGAAAATCTTTGGTTGCTACTCGTGCGCCGAAAACGGACTGAAAGCCGTCCCGGAAAGATGTGTCCATAAACTCAATACGTTTCCTGGCCATAATGGTTTTGCTCTGAGATTTAATTTCAGCTAATGAAATATATTAAGTTAAGAAGTTTTACTATCTGCTTCGAAAGCTGTAATTGCCGCAGCAAAAACCTCAACCGGAACTGAGGGAATTACTTGCTGTTTTTCAGGAGAATTGCTGGATTTTCGACGTGCTTTTTGAGCTTGTTGTTCGAGCGCAGTGAAGTTACGATTGAGATATTTCACCCATTCAATACAGGCAATCATCAACATTAAAAATAACATGACTGTCGCCATGCCGACACCCATTAACTTGAGTCCTTCCCACAACATATGTCAATCTAAGCTGAGAAATGAAAAATAGACCAGAACTAATCAAGTCTATGCGTGCACTTAATATCAATTCAGCGGAAACCCGCTTTCACGAAAAGGCTACTCTTTTTTTTAAGTAAGATCAAGGAAACTATGTTATTAACACAAAAGCAGATTGAATTATTTGAACAAGATGGATATTTAATTTTGGAGGACTTTGTTAGTCTGGAGGCATGTGAATCACTACGTGAACGTGCCTCTGAAATAGTGGAAGACTTCGATCCTACAGATTCAGTTTCCTTTTTTATGACGAATGAGCAAGCTCATCATTCAGACCGTTATTTTCTGGAATCAGGTGATAAAATATGTTATTTTTTTTAGGAAGAATCCTTTGGCGAAAAGGTTAAACTGCTTCAGTCGAAGAAACTTTCTATCAATAAAATCGGTCACGCCATGCATGACCTGGATCCGGTTTTTCCACAGAGATAATGGACCACATCAGACTCGCCGGAAAGTTCGCTAGAACTTACACTTTCAATCGTTTCTCCGGAAATTACGACATAGGCATTTTAAACCAGTGCAGGATCAGAACATGGATTGATAACATGTAAATTTTTTAACAGAGTTTTTCTCACGCTCATCTCATAAAAAAATTGATAATTCAGTAACTTGGTATGTTAAGTCTTCTTACTTTAAGAGTCAATTATTGTTCATTTTTAAGAGTTTCAAATTTGACACGCAGGAATTCCGCAAAAAAATCGTTCCACAAATTATCGGGAATCATTTCCATTTCTAAAACCCAGATATGCTCTCCGAGTTCAGTAAAATTTTTCATCTTGACTGCGTCTTTTTCTGTAGTCAGTAGGTATTCCGGTTTCAGTTTTTGCTGTTGATCGAGAATCTTTTGTACATCTTCTTTGCAATAATCGTGGTGATCTGGAAATTCAATTTTGCCGACTATTTCAACGCTTTGCTGTTCTAGCAAACTCTCAAATCCTTTGGGTTGAGCAATACCTGATGTGAGCAGCACGCGCTTGTTTATTATTTCATTTAAGTTTAAATGAGTCTTGCCGTCAAGTCTGGTTATTCCCTTTATTTCATACTTGAAATTGAAAACAGGACAGTTGACCTGCAGTTCATGTTTGAGTATTTGCGAAACTGCATCTGAGGCTACTAAATTTGTTTTTGTGAGAATGATCGCGTCAGCACGTTTCCATTGATTTACAGGTTCACGCAGCACTCCAAAAGGAAGAAGGTGCCGGTTTCCTAAACCTTGCTCTGCGTCTATCAAAAGCAAATTAAGATCACGGTGAATTGCTAAATGCTGATATGCGTCATCGAGGAGTAAGATGTCAGGGTGATCCTGTTTTTCTGCTAAACCTGCTGTGATGATACGTGAACTGCCTACATAGACGGGCACCTCCGGATTCCGCTGTGCCAGTAAATAAGGTTCATCTCCAAAAAAAGCAGGATCAATCCTCTTTTCTTCACAAAAACGCAGACGCTGCTGAGAAGATGGGTCTTTACGTTTGTAACCCCGACTTAAAACGGCAGGTTGCTTTTTCAAGCGTTGTAATTCCTTTACCAGCAGATCAACAACCGGAGTTTTTCCTGTTCCACCGACAGTCAGGTTTCCTACAGAAATAACGGGAGTGTCAACACGCTTCGTTTTTAACCAGCCCTTTCTGTAGGCAAGCAGCCTTAAAAGAACAAAACTTTTGAAAACCAGTGAAGTTGCAAAAAGCAAAGGTTTTAAAAATTTGTTTGAAAAAATCATGGTTTTAATTCTCGAGATATTTTATTTTTTCCATTTCAGAAAAAAGCGGTAATTGCTGTTTGGCACCAGCAAATAAACGTGTCGGAGTTATAAAAACCATCACGTGATCGAAGCTGTTATTTGCGCCACTTGTCCTGAAGGGTGGATCCGTATTAAAAACGGGTATTCTGGGAAACTTTGTGTTTGCAGCTTTTTTCAAAGAATATAAAGTATTTAACTGTCGCTGGGTGTCAGTCTTAAATTCCTTTCAACTCCTTTCAACTCGGAACGAATCGGAAGTTTTGCTACCAACCTGTTACCAAAATTTAGAATATGTTCCGTGTAGGTGTTTGGGTGTATTTTACATAGAGTGTATATGACTGGTGCGGCGTCTTATTTGGCACCAATGCATAAATGAGTCTAACTACTTTATGTATCAATGTACGGCCACTGACTCCACCTACCCCACTCATTCTTCTAGTTTAGCTAATTACTGTATCTCAATGTGAGAAAGATTGATTGCAAAGTATAACGGAAAGTCAGTTCTTTCAGGCCGATACACGCTTATTTTTAGGGCTTCAGACAAACTTTCAAAAGTTCAGAGGCTA
>JAPKDT010000219.1 GCA_028822475.1 SAR324 cluster bacterium | reverse complement strand
TATATTCAGTAAACAAAACAGTATCCGGCGGGGCGCTAGTATTGTAAAATATGTGGCCAGTTTGCTATTCATACTTTTAGCTTTTTTTTTCTTTGCTTCAACTCTGCACGCACAAGAAAAAGAGGTTGAGGAAATTACAGTCATCCGGGACGGCCCCCCTCCACTGGCAGAACCAGAATATTTGGATCTTGGCACTTTCGTAGTGAATATGCCCGGAGACAAATATTTTCTTAAAAGTAGTATCCAATTGGCTTTTGAAAATGGAGCGGCCAAAGAATGGATGCTGGCAAGAATGCCTATAGTTAAAGATCTGGTGATTACCCATCTTAACTCGATTACTGTTGAGCTATTTGATGATACTAAAAATCGGGTGGTGATCAAAAATGATTTGCAAAACCGCCTGAACTCCCTCTTTCCCAATAAAACAAACTGGGAAGATACGCTACCTGTACGGAAAGTACTTTTTCTCGAATTTTACAGACAGTAGTGTAAAACAAGGCCTGCAGGCAAGTGAGAAGAGCTCAAAGCTGATTATGCACAGATAAACAGGGATTTTGGTTGTAGAGTTGACTTTAAACTTGTAATCTGAAAGATGAAATTTTAAACTTTGACTTGGAAACATTGATCGATGGCAGAAGAAGAAGAATCTTTCGAAAATCTGGATGACCTAGATTGGTCAGACGTTGAAAGTGAACTTAAAGCAAACAGGGACCAGATCCTCTCCGAAGTTAAGAGTGATGGTGCTGGAGAACAACAGGAAGGTCAAGAGGTTGACGCTTCAGGAGGAAACGGTGATGAAACGGGATCAGCGAAGCCGGCTCCTGTTGCCGGAGATATCGATATCAATTTTCTGTTTGATGTACAGCTTTCAATCATAGTGGAAGTAGGGCGTGTTCAGATGCTGATCAGTGATCTATTAGAATTGGACGAGGAATCAATAATCGAGCTTGACAGCTTGGTAGGACAGCCTCTGGACATTCGTGCCAATGATTTACTGGTTGCACGGGGAGAAGTAATTGTAGTCAATGAAAAATTTGCGGTACGAATAACGGATATCATCAGTCCGGATAATCGCTTTGCAGCACTCTGAGGATAAATAGCATGAGTTTCATGAGACCAGCCTGGCTCAAAGTAGAAATTTTGCTGGTAATGTGGCCAAGTTTGATTTTACCTGTTACAGCATCCGAAATACGTACACTGAAAAACATTGAAGTAATTTCCCTAGAAGATTCCTCGCAGCTTCGTTTAGAGTTTGATGGTGAATTTAGCAGAGATCCTTTAATAAATTTTGAGTCCGGCTCAATGAGTCTGAGTCTTGAATCTGCCCAAACAGATTCCGCATTACCTTTACTTACAGTCCCAAAAGAAGACTCTTATATCAAAGCAGTCCACGCGGTTCAAGTTTCCAATACTAATATTGTTCGTTTAGATATTCTACCGAGATCCTCTCGGGTCGTTTTAGGTCATCCGGCAATAAATCATGCAGGCAACATTTTACTGGTGCTTTTGCCAGGTAAAATTGCTGCTAATCCCGTGCTTTCAAACACAGAAGTGCTCACGGATGAAATTGGACAACGTGTCAAATCAGATTCTTCTTTTCCTTCAACTTTCTCCAAAGTAGCAACAGCAGATTCCAGCTCTGATAAACCAGTAAAATTATTACCAATGCCAGCACAGGACTGGGTCGAGACTATAATGACACTGGTTTTTGCTCTACTGTTCGTTTTGTTGCTTATTTATTTAATTGCATATATTTATAATCGTTTTTTCAGTGGAAAATTTTCTGCAATGCAGGGAAATATCCGTATTCGTCAGATCTCAAGCTACCATGTAGGACCAAAACAGAAGATAGTAGTTTTTGACATGAACGGGCGTCTGTTTGCGTGCGGTGTTACAGCTACTTCCATAAACCTGATTGCAGAACTACATGATGAAGCTGATCAGGAATTTCTCTACACTGCCAAGACGGATGAGAAAACAAATGAAATAAACATGGAACATATGGAGGCTGATTTTTTAAAAACTCTGGAGCAGGAAACTAAAAAAAATAATTCAGAGGATAATCTGCCTGACGCAAAGACAGAGGAGTTATCTTCTTCGATACAGTTGGAAGGACAGGAAAAAGGAGTTTTTCTAAAGCCAAATTCTACAGAAGATAATAGCCTCACTGAGTCAAACAATAGAAAAACCGGATCTACAGCTAAAAGCAAAACACGTTTTTCAAATGCAGCGGACAAAACTGGAATAATTTTACATGGTAACAAAATGATGCAGGATTTTGCAAATAAGCTTTCCGAGCGTCTAAAATTCTTAAAGCCCATCAAATAAGTCACATGCCTCGTTTAGCATTAAAAATAAAAGAGGAAATTAGCACTGTTTTCAGCGAAGTTTCTTGCTCTGCTAGTTGGCTATCAGCTTCCTATTTTTGCAGTATGAGAATCATACTGCAAAGTTTTTTCCTGTTGGCAATTTGTTGTGTTGGGATGCCTTTGTATGGACAATCACCGCTTCCTGGAATCAATATTTCTATTGACTCAGCAACTTCTCCGCAACAGGTAGCAACCAGTTTACAGATTGTATTTTTACTGACTGTACTGACAATGGCTCCGGCCATTTTGATCATGACAACATCATTCACACGCTTTGTGATTGTATTGTCATTTTTGCGTCAGGCTATCGGTACCCCACAGGCACCGTCTAACCAAATCGTGATTGGACTAGCACTCTTTCTGTCTTTGTTTGTGATGATGCCTGTATGGGAAGAAGTTAATACAGTAGCACTTGAGCCTTATTTGGAGGAGACGATTTCCCAGGAGGAATTTATGACTCTTGCGGCTCTACCAATTAAACGATTCATGGGAAAATTTACCCGTGAAAAAGATTTGGCTTTGTTTGTTCGTATTGCCAAAATAGAACGACCTAAGAACATCGATGACATTCCGATCTGGGTTATGATTCCTGCCTTCGTAATAAGTGAACTGAAAGCTGCTTTTCAAATCGGATTTTTATTATATGTGCCATTTCTAGTGATTGACATGGTTGTTGCGTCAGTCCTGATGGCAATGGGCATGATGATGATGCCGCCGGTGATGATTTCATTACCATTCAAGCTGATGCTCTTTGTACTTGTTGACGGCTGGCACTTGATCCTTGGTTCAATGGTGAGAAGTTTTATGGATTTCTAAATCTTTTTTATTCATTTATTTGCGAGGAATTTATGACAGAAGCAATTGTAGTCTCAATCATGATTGAAGCCATGCGAATGACCACCCTACTTGCTGCACCAATGCTGATTGGAGCACTTGTTGTGGGTTTACTTGTCTCTATTTTCCAAGCGGTAACGCAGATTCAGGAGCAGACCTTGGCCCTAATTCCGAAAATGGGTGCAATGTTAGTTGTTTTAGCAATCCTGTTCCCCTGGTTCCTCTCACAGGCAACGAGCTACATGTCCAGTGTTTTCATCAACATCCCCCGATATATAGGCGGATAAAAACCAATAGTTATACCTGCTTTAATCAAAATTTATATCTTCGAAGATTGCTTACTAGTGACTCCATC
>JAPKDT010000218.1 GCA_028822475.1 SAR324 cluster bacterium | reverse complement strand
TAATTTCTCCGCAGTTTTAAATGCTACTTATCTTTATGAAAAAGAAATTCGAGTAGGCATGCTGATGTTGGCAGGTCATGAGCACAAAGTCGCCAGACACATTTATTTAGGAAATAACACTGATTATTTGCTGCATCATGTGGATGTACCGATGTACGTTTATAAAAGCTAAAACTAATTTCCAGGACGGCACCATATCCGCAAAAAACAACCGCCCACAGATACTAAGCAGGATCCGGCTGGTGGTGCCGTTCTTTTATTAACGTCCTTTCCAGACAGCCTGACGTTTGTTGATAAAAGCGTCCACGCCTTCAGTCACATCTTCCGCCATCATGTTGCAGGCCATTATTTCTCCGGCATATGCATATGCATCTTCCATCTTATGTTCGAGTTGTTTGTAGAACATTTTTTTACCTGTGAAAACCGCCACAGACGATTTTGACAGAATTGCGTCCGCCAGCTTTTGTGTTTCTTCATCCAGTTTTTCCAGGGGAGCTACACGGTTGAGTAAACCCCAGTTTAGTGCTGTGTCTGCCTCAATAAATTCACCTGTCAGCAATAATTCCATCGCACGTTTGCGTGAAATATTCCGGCTCACCGGAACCGCGGGCGTCGAGCAAAACAAGCCTACATTGATCCCGGACGTCGCAAATTTTGTCCCCTCTGCCGCCACAGCCAAATCACAGGCTGCCACAAGTTGACATCCTGCCGCAGTTGCGATTCCATGAACTTTGGCAATGATTGGTTGAGGCATTTGATTGAGAGTCATCATCATCTTGCTGCACTGCAAAAAAAGAGTTCGATAGTACTCCTCTTTGCGCTTGCTAATCATTTCTTTTAAATCATGTCCGGCACAGAAAACCTTGCCTGCACCTTGCAAAATTACGAGTCGCAAATCTTCATTAGTTGCTATGGAGTCCAGTTCATGTTGCAGTTTTGACAACATTGCTTCGGACAGCGCGTTGAATTGTTTTGGACGGTTGAGGGTTAAAGTAACAACGCCGTTTTCTTGCTGACGAAGAACCAGATCTTCATTCAAGGAAGGACTTTCCGGAATTTTCTTTTCTGCAGGTTTCATTTCTCTCCTGAATTGTAGAGGTGGTTTTCGTGAAGCATAATCAAGTATCTCTCAATTGTTGGTACTATACACTGTGCCGTTAAAGTGGGGAAAATGTCAAACGCATGTTCAACCAGTGGTAAACGTAAAAAAGCTGAATTGGGTACCTTTTGAGTTTGCAAAGCATCCCAAAATCCTTGCGTATCTGTTGTTGAAATCAGTGCGTCGGTTTCACCCTGAATCAGCAAAAAAGGAGGTGTCTTTGCGGAAAGCCAGTTTGCCGGAGTAATTTGCTGATAACGGTCAGGCTGTGTTTCCGGAGTACCACCACAAAGCATTTCCATTAATCTAGCTTTTGCCGGAAATGGTGTTTTTTCATCAAAAGGATCAGTGAAATTGAAAACACCATAAATGGGTACACAGCCTTGAATACCGGTATCAGCACTTTCAAAGCCAGGTTGAAATTCTGGCTGGTTTTGAGTGAGGGCCGTCATCGCTGCTAAATGTCCTCCTGAGGAACCTCCAGTTGCAATGATGAAATCAGGATCTAATCCGTGTTCTTCCGCATTATTTCTAATCCAACGCAATGCGCGTTTGATATCTATTAAGTGTTCTGGAAAAACAATGTCCGGACTGAAACGGTAGCTGACTGAAAAACAGATCCAGCCCCGCGCTGCCATGCTTGCCATTAAAAATGAAGCCTGCCGTTTGCTGCCCGTAATCCAGGCTCCGCCGTGAATTTGCAGTATTCCAGGATGTTTTTTCTTTGTGTTACGTGGCCGGTAAATATCAAGTTTAAGCTGAAATCCTGCTTCCTGATGAAAAACCTGATCACGTATTATTTCTATGCGTGGATCATCGACAACCTTGTTTGGATTAAACCAGCTCAGCCAGTCAACTTCGAAAATATTACGTGGAGCAACCGGCTGTGGATAAATATTTTGCCATTGAACACCCAACTGTTCTTCCATCTTATGCTCAATCCGCTCAGGTAGATTGAGAATAATCCAGAGACGCAGCATTAAAATGATCCAGCCGCTAAGTTGAACTATAAGTCCGCCCCATCCCAGAGACTGATTGAAAATATCCGTATATGAAAAAAGAAGGAGGATAGCTGCATTGAGCAGAATCCATTGGGGTAGCAGGTCACCGACCAGCCAGCTAAAGACAAAGGAAGCAAGAATTGCTCGGAAGGATGAGTTTGAACGTTTTGCGAGAGGCCGGAAAACATTGAGTGTCAGAAAGACGGAACCCAATGTCCAAAATATGAAGAGAAATGTGACCATGCGGCTTGTAAAAGCGATGCAGAGTCCTCTTTTTTAACTGCCGAGTTTTAAGTGCTTTAAAGGATAATCCCTTGGATTTTAAAAGTACTCAGCAGTTAAAATAAAAATAAGAAATCAGCGTTTAGAAAATTGATATTTTTTACGGGCACCGGGTTGACCGTATTTTTTACGTTCAACTTTGCGCGAGTCACGGGTCAACATTCCGGCTTTTTTGAGAATATCACGTGAGTCTTCAATCGCGAGCAGCAAAGCTCGAGAAATACCGTGTCGAATTGCTCCTGCCTGACCTGACAGTCCGCCACCGTGTACGTTGATAAAAATATCAAATTTATCGAGAGATTCGGTCAGTTCCAGCGGTTGACGCATAACCATTTTGAGAGTCTCTCTACCGAAATAATCTTCAACAGGTCGTTTGTTAACAACTATTTCTCCTTTTCCGGGACGGAGGTAAACGCGTGCTACGGATTCTTTTCGACGACCGGTACCATAGTACTGGACAATAGTTTCTTTTGCCATAGGTCAAATATTAAGGGGCTGAGGTTGCTGAGATTCGTGAGGGTGCTCCGAACCTGTGTAAACTTTTAAACGTAGCAGGGAACGTCTGTTGAGAGCGTTTTTTGGCATCATGCCTTTGACAGCACCTTCTACAATGCGTTCAGGATGTTTTTCCTGTAATTCATAATATTTCGCACTTTTGATTCCACCTGGATAACCCGTATGGTGGTAATACATTTTGTCCTCTTCTTTCTTCCCGCTGACATGTACTTTTTCTGCGTTAACAACAATTACAAAGTCTCCGGTATCAACATGCGGTGAAAAAAGTACTTTATGTTTACCTCTAAGAACATGCGCAATTTTTGTTGCCATCCGGCCTAATGTTTGACCTTCTGCGTCTACTACCCACCAAACTCGTGGATTTGTGCCGTTGTAGAAATCTTCTTTTCTGGCAAATTTAGTAATCATTATTATCTCTATCTCTTTATGTCTGAAATCTGGCCAACTATATTTTAGACAGCCTGAAAATATACTGTCGCTAAACCCATTCATATTGCGTTAAAAATATGCTTTTTGCAAGACCTTAATTTATTTTTTTTAAAATTACTAAAAGAGGCTCTTGTAAGAATTATAAAGTTAATCCTTATTTTAAACTTTATCAAAATCACAAACTAACTATATCAAGTGCTTACAATTATCTCAACTCCTGTTTTAACAGAGA
>JAPKDT010000217.1 GCA_028822475.1 SAR324 cluster bacterium | reverse complement strand
CTACAAATAGACAATTGAATCTGCACAGGCACAGTTCTGCTGATTAGGTTTTTTTGAGAAAATACCAAAAAAAAGTCGGTTAATTATTTCTTTGTTCCGCGACAGCATTTCCTCCATTTCTGCAAGTTGAATGGGACCGCTTTCCATTCCGGTTGCCATATTAACCACAAACCCAACTGACGCATAACACATCCCAAGTTCTTTAGCCAAAACAACTTCAGGTACACTTGTCATTCCGACAACGTCTGCCCCCCATTGTCTCATCATCTTTATTTCAGCTTCTGTTTCAAAACGCGGGCCTTCTGTGCAGATATAAACCGCATCACCTGTGAAATGAACTTTATGCTGAATTGCTGTCTCTGTCAACTGTTGGCGTAAATTTCGGCAATACGGATCATCCATGTTGACATGCTTTGCACCGTCTGAATCACCCTCAAAAAATGTTAGCGGACGTTGTTTTGTCATATCCAGGAAATCAGCAAGCAAAACCAGTGATCCTGTAGGGAAATCAGGATTTAAAGAACCAACAGCCGCAGTTGCAAAAATCTGCTTAACTCCAAGTTTCTGCAATCCTTTTAAATTTGCACGGTAATTAATGCGGTGGGGAGGGATTCCATGTTGCTTGCCGTGGCGTGCAAGGAAAACAATAGAGTTACCTTGAACTTCAGCAATATCTACTTCAATCTCACCAAATTCCGTATGTACGGAAACCTTTTTTGAGGCAACACCGCTGTCATATACACCGGTACCGCCTATGATTGCATATTGGATCGATTTCATGAAATCTGAACAGGATGGACTTTAAAAATAAAATTTTTTTAATTTGATCTACTAGCCAAAAAAATCAGAATCATGTGTTTGAATTCGTTCTAAGGTACTCTCATATTGGCAGGGTTCTTTTCCCATGACAGTAACACCAACAATCCTTTCATAGCGGCTGACCAAAAATTTGGCCATTGCTTCATTGTGTTGATCACTTGAAATATCCATAATTTCCCTAAGTAGTTAAAATATTCTTCGAAATTTTTCTCTATTGATTACCCGCCTGTTACTCATACACAAAATTATTCATCCTGGATATTTATCCCAGCAAATCACAATCATGTGTTTCGACGAGTTCCATAGTGTCCTCTGTCAGCCACATATCATTGCCCAGAACCGGCTCTCCGACTACTCGTTCAAAACGTCGAATTGAACCTCCACGGCCCATAAATCGAGACATTGCCTCATTGATTTGATCGCGTGATACACTCATGTCTCCTCCTTCTATGTTATTGATATACAAGTTTATAACCTGCATTTATAAACTGCTATAAATGAGGTGTTATTTAATATTCTGCAATATGCAGACCAGAAGATTTAATTTATAGCTTTTTAGAAAAATATGAGTAACTCATAAACGAGTCAAGATCACTCCCGCGAGGACCATTACAACCGCGATTAGATGTTTTAATGTAGTTTCCTCTTTCAAAATCCAGATGCTCATCAAAGCCGCAATTACCACGCTGCTTTCTCTGAGAGCGGAGACAAGAGCAATTGGAGAATGCTGCATGGCCCAGACCACAATTCCATATGCAGAAATTGACAAAATTCCTCCCGGCACAGCAAATTTCCAGTTTTGCTGAAGAGAACTCAGTACGGCACCTTTACGCAGGAAAAGCGTAATTGTCAACAAAGGCCAGCACTCTAATGCCATCAACCAAAGTACGTATGAAGCAGCGTTTCCGGAAAAACGAACTCCTAATCCATCCGCAAGAGTGTAAGCAGCAATGAAACTTCCTGTTGCTAACGCGTAATAAACAGGACGGAGAGTATGGCTGAAAAATATTTTTCCGCGGAACATGAGACTGAATATGCCCAGAGTGATCAGTCCTATAGCAAACATCATTTTTGTGCTAAGTTCTTCTCCAAGCCAAAACACAGAAACAAAACCTAATAAGAGTGGTGATGTCCCCCTTGCAATTGGATATACTTGTCCCAGATCACCATAAATGTAGGCTTTAACCAGAAAAAGCTGGTAACCTAAATGCAGTATCACCGAAGCGAAAAGATAGGGCCAGCTTTCAAGCTGTGGAATTGGAAGAAACGGTACTGCAGCCATTCCGATAACACCACTGACAAGATGCAGAGTTGCCATCGTTACCAGACGATCCGGACTTTTTTTAAGAAACAGATTCCAGCTGGCGTGCATGAACGCTGAAAAAAGGACTAAAGATAATACAAATAAAGACATGAAATGTTAATTTATTTTATACTGTGATGGAACTGATATTTTGAAGTGGGTGACGGCTAAAGGCATGGCGATTGTATAACTTTCTATTGCTGACTGTGGCTATTTCTGTATCCTGTTTTTCCACTCTGTGAACCTGCATAACAATGAGAACATTTTTAGATAAATTACACGATCTTAAATTAAAAGAAGTTGCTCAGCGTCAGAAAGTAATTTCTGAAAAACATTTACGCAGTCGAGCAGAATCGCTCGAAAATCCAGCTGAATTTCGCACTGCTTTATTAAGAGCACCTGACGAAGCAATATCTTTGATTACAGAGGTGAAATCGAAAGCACCCGGTCGCAAAAATGTAGAGAATCTTGATCCGGAAGAAGTAGTACGCGATTATGTATCCGGAGGTGCAAAAGCTATCTCAGTGCTTACTGATGAAAATTGGTTCGGAGGATCCCTTGAAACACTCGAAATTGTACGTAAGGCAACTGTTTTGCCTTTGTTGCATAAAGAGTTCATAATAACTCCATACCAACTGTTAGAGGGACGTGTACGCGGTGCAAGTGCGGCTTTGATACTGACGTATTATTTTCAGCAAGCAGAATTACGCAAAATAATTGCTACTGCTAAAACAATCGGTCTGGAGGCAGTTGTAGAATGTTCGTTGGAAAATGAACTGCCAAGGGCACTTGCGGTTAATCCTGACATTTTAATGATCAACAATAGAGCAATTGCCGCGATTCCCGAAGAACCGGTTGAAACATATGATCTGGGCAGTGTGGATGTAATTACATCTTGGTGGGAACGCAATCCGGAATTAAGAAGCTGGAAAAATCAGCCCGGTAAACTTTTGATCAGCGCAAGTTGCGTCAATTCTCCTGAGGATATCCAAAGTCTGCTAAAGATTCCCTGCGATGCCGCACTAATCGGTAATGCCGCTATGGTGGCACCGGATCGTGTTGCATTTATACGTTCACTCAGTAAAACAGCAAAATAATATTTAAGTTCTTAAAGAATACTCTATGGCTAAAACAACTAATTTAGATTTAAGCATTTTGGTGGTGGATGATGACGAAAATATCCGTATAGTTCTCCGTCACTCGCTGGAAAAACAGGGATATCACGTAAGTACTGCCAAAAGCGCAGAAGAGGCATTAAAAACATTGCAGCGCAGTTTTTTCAATGTTGTGATAACAGATATCAAGATGGCAGAGATGAGCGGGGTGGAATTGTTGATGGAGATCAAGGAAATGAATTCACTGATGCAGATTTTTGTCATGACATCACACAGCACATTACCGCATGTTATCCAATGCATGCAGGGCGGTGCTTATGATTTTTTTGAAAAACCACTTAA
>JAPKDT010000216.1 GCA_028822475.1 SAR324 cluster bacterium | reverse complement strand
GTCCTGGTGGTATCCGATACCCGTACAGCAGAAACCGACACGTCCGGAAAAACTCTTGCGCAACGGCTCACTCAAGCAGGACACACACTTTCAGAAAAGTGTTTTGTTCCTGATGATATTTACCAGATCCGCGCCGTACTTTCACGCTGGATTGTGGATCCGGCAGTAGACATTGTCCTGACCACCGGAGGTACAGGACTCACTGGTCGTGACGGCACCCCTGAAGCAGTCAAACCTTTATTTGACAAACTAATTGAAGGCTTTGGAGAAATGTTCCGCTGGGTATCTTATGAAGAAATTTCCACCTCTACTATCCAATCACGAGTCACAGCCGGAGTTGCGAACGGGACTTATATTTTTTGCCTGCCGGGCTCTTCCGGTGCATGCAGAACCGGATGGGACAAAATCCTCGCCGCACAACTCGATATCCGCACCCGACCCTGTAATTTCGTGGAAATTCTGCCAAGACTGACTGAGTATTAAACGCAGCGAAATAAGTCAAAAAACAATTGACAGTGATTCGGATAATCTTGCTTAAACGCCTGCTGAAATCAGCGGGTGTTTAAGTTTTTTGCTGCCTCAAACTTCAGGAATTCCTGCACCACAGGCACTAGTCTCCCCATACCTTCTTCCTTTGGACACACCACAGGTAATCCCAGCCGTTTTTCAAGATTTTTTTGTTCAGCCTGCAGTTCGGTTTTTGTTAGCTCTGAACCGTTCAACGTCACAGCCAAAGTTTGAGCGCCATAAAGTCGAATCAATTCCAGTTCCTCTTCAATCGGCGGCATCGGCCAAAGTTCCCGATCATCGTCTGTCTGATAATATTTCTGTTTCGGCGCGTACTGCAGGATCACTCCTTTCGCCAGTGCACTGCATAAGTATTCCGAACCGCACGGGCCGGAAGGGTTGCGTAACGAAGACTGACCTTCGAGTAAAATCAAATCCGGATTCTCCTCCTGATCACAATGCATAATTGCAGACTCAAGTTCACCACTGACAAAATCATTGAGCGTAGAGTCGAGAATAAATCCATAGCGTCCGCCCTGCAGTTTCCCAGTCTGTCCGGTGTAAATCATTTCGGTACGAATTCCATGTTCACGGCAGGCATCTCTCAGCCATATACTGGAGGTACGTTTTCCCAAAGCGCAGTCTGTTCCAAACATGGCAATTCTTGGAGCACGCACATTTAAAATATCACCTGTCCAGAAAGCGAGATCCCTGGCTCTTTTCGGTTTTCTAATATCAAGCAGTTCAGCTTGATTTTGCTGAGCAGTAAGCACAATTTCCGCATCATCGCTCAAATAGTGGTGCAGACCATTGACGATATGCATGCCCCAAGAAAGTGCTTCCAGCAACTCCAAACGCAATTCATCCGGAATAACGCCACCTGCCGTGGCAATCCCGATAATTGCATAGACTCCGCGGCCGCATTCTTCTGGAGTTGTCTTGTTTTTTGTACTTTGTGAGCGGAGAAAATCTTTTATCGACGCATGAACGGGGATGTCAACTGCTTTCCCGTCGACCAGTTCTCCTGCGTCTTTTCCTGCAGTATTTTGATCGATAACAGCGAGGATATCATAGTGCTCAGATTTCCGGACAAGTCCAAATGCTGTTTTTGCGTTATGGGAATCAAATTTCCCGCTGGTTAGTAATATTGCCGCTTCTTTCAATGGTGCTCCAATTTATGTATTTTTTGATTATTTACTGCTTATCCGGCCTTTAGATTGACCTCATTAATCAAGCATCGTGCTTCAGTAATTTTTTTAGCAAAAGTGCGTCCCCCAGAGGATTCCGAAAATAATTTTTTCGACTGCCTGTTTCTTTGTAAGCAAGTTTGCTGTACAATGTAATTGCAGATTTGTTGGCCCTATGGACTTCCAGCCAAAGTGATTCTATCCTATCCGACTTTGCAAGTATTTCCAACTGTTCTAGCATAAATTCTGCAAGTCCTCGTTTTCTCCAGTCCGGATGCACTCCTAACCTGAGTATTTCCAGTTCCGGAGGAACAGACTGAAACGCCAACATTCCTACTGTACCGACATCCGGAATTTCCAGCAGCCAATTATTATAAGCAGGCTGCTTTTGCATTTCACGGTAATCTTGTTCATTCCAGGGAGAAGTGAAACAGAGAAAATCCATTTCCCTCATTTCTTTTGCTGAAGGCTGCAAATAAATTTGAACATCACTGAGAGGATAATCGGAAGACGCAATCATTACTTCTTCTACAATATTCTTTAAAAATAACTTGTAAACTACCAGAAGATTGATTATAAATATAGGTTTAATTTATTATTCAAAAAAGAGAAGTGGAAACTGTTTGTCAAGGGATGAAGACAGCAGACCCGTTTCTTTATGACTCACATCAGAGCCAGTTAGTCCGATTTCATCCATCGGGCGCTTAACCAAGCCATTATAAGGAGATTTTATGGCTGTCATTTCAATGAGGCAATTTTTAGAAGCTGGAGTCCATTTTGGACACCAGACAAAACGTTGGCATCCCAAAATGTCACCGTACATCTACGGCGTAAAAAACGGCGTTCACGTAATCGATCTGCGCCAGACCCTAACAAAGCTCAAAGAAGCATATGAGTATGTGAAGGCATCCGCAGAAGAAGGCCGGGTACCGCTTTTTGTCGGCACTAAGATCCAAATCCAAGGCATTGTAAAAGAAGAAGCTGACCGTTGCGGCAGTCCATACATCAATTTCCGCTGGCTGGGTGGTTTACTGACCAACTTTGGTACAGTCAAGCAGTCCATCGCACGCATGAAATCCTTTGAAGAAATTGCCGGAGAAAACGGAGATTACGAAGGTATCATCAAAAAAGAAGCTTTGATGATGGAACGTAAACGCGTGAAATTGACACGCTCCCTTGGCGGAGTACGGAATATGAAAAGCATTCCGTCCATGTTGTTTATTACAGATTGCCACAGAGAACAGCTTGCGCTGAAAGAAGCCCAAAAGTTGGGAATTCCCGTAGTTGGTGTTTCTGATACAAACTGTGATCCAACCGGTATTGATTTCATGATTCCGGGCAATGATGATTCACCCCGTGCAGTAGCATTATTTGCAAATGTTATTTCTACTGCAGTCATGGAAGGTTTAGCTCTTCGGAAGCAAAACCGAATTGACTCTGTTCCGGTTGAAAAGGCACCTGCTAAAAAAACAAAAACTGGAACAAAAGATTTTGCCAGAAAAGAGGAAAATTCTCCTGAGAAAAAAACTGGATCTGCACCCATAACAACAGAGAAGAAGGCTCCGGTTGCCGAGGTGAAGATTGCTGAAGAAAAAGTTCCAGTTGCAAAAGCAAAAGCGGCTGAAGAAAAAGCTCTAGTTGAGGAAGTGAAGGTTGCAGAGAAAAAAGATCCGGTTGCAAAAGAAAAAGCGACTCAAGAAAAAGCTCCGTTTGCAAAAGCAAAAGCGACTGAAAAAAAAGCTCCAGTTGCTGAAGTGAAGGTTGCTGAAAAAAAAGCTCCACTAAAAAAAGCCAAACCTGCAGCAAAAGTAAAAGCAGCTGAGGAAAAGGCCGATGCGGGAAGTAAAGACAAAGCTGTTGAAAAAAAATCGATAGCAGCAAAAGTAGC
>JAPKDT010000215.1 GCA_028822475.1 SAR324 cluster bacterium | reverse complement strand
TAAAATTACAGGAACCTGAGACACTGCAAGTTGTTTTAATGCACGCCAGCGCCTTTCTCCTGCGACCAGTTCATATCGATTGGCCAGGCTCGGATGTTTACGGACAACCAAAGGCTGCAGAACTCCCTGAACCTTTATAGACTGAGCAAGTTCCTGTAGTGATTTATCCGGAAATTGTTTGCGGGGCTGTTGAGGATTCGGAACTATATGTTCCAGGGAAACACGAAGAAAAGTCTGCTCTGGAAAATCAAGTGGTGCGTGATCACTACTCATGACTTGTTTAAGTCAGATTTTGAGGTTTTTGCAGCAACAGAAAAAATTCTTCGTTGCCGCTTTTTTTACCTACAATTGAAGATTTTGTTTGCCCCAGAACAATAAAACCCTGTTCCTGCGCCACAACTTTAAGAGTATCAAGGACTTTCTCGTGTACCGTGGGATCGCTGACCTTGCCGCGCTTACCCACTTCATCTACACCGGCTTCAAACTGTGGTTTGACTAATGCGACAAGAAATCCACCGGGTTTCAGAAATTCAAGGGCTTTTGGAAAAATTAACCTCAGTGATATGAAAGAAACGTCGATAACAACAAGGTCTACGTATTTTCCTAGTTTTTCAAATTCAAGATAGCGGATATTTGTACGCTCGAGTGACTTGACCCGCGGGTCCTGACGCAATTCCCACGCGAGCTGACCGTAACCGACATCGACAGCAAACACTTGTTCCGCCCCGCCAAGCAGTAAACAATGAGTAAATCCTCCTGTTGAGGCGCCAATGTCAAGTGCGACAAGACCTTGAGGGTCAACAGCAAAATATTCTAAAGCAGCTTTGAGTTTGACCCCTCCGCGACTCACATAAGGCTGGTCTGTTCCCAGTACTTCCAAAAGTGAATCAATACTGATCATACGTCCAGCTTTTCCCGCCGGCTGCCCGTCAACCCTCACTTTTCCTGCCATGATAAATGCCTGTGCTTTTTCCCGGGAAGGTGCGAGTTTTTGTTCTACAAGCAGTCGATCAAGACGTTGTTTCATCTGTTATTCTGACTCATCCTTTTTCAGTAAAAGTAAACACACCGTCCCAGTCTTTTTCCGGAGGAGACTCGAGGAACATCCCACAGCGTTTAATATAAGTCTGGGAGGGTCCATCCTCAGAATCGATAGTTAAGACTTTTTCAAATTCCGCAATTGCATCGCTGAAATTTCTATCCTGATAAAGCTTCAGACCTTTCATGTATTGTTCCACTACCCCGCTCATTTCGCTGCTTGTTTCATTCTTACGGGCCAGAAGTTCATGAACCGGTACAGGTTCATTTTTACCAACCACCCTGATAATATCCAGCTGACGACTGTCAATGTCATCTTTTGCAAGTTCATACGTACTGCCGGAAATCATACTGAAGGTTTTATAAAATTTATTCGCACCTTCAAGTCTTGCGGCCAAGTTGACTACATCCCCCATCATTGTATAATCCATTCGTTCTGCTGAACCCATATTCCCCACAACGACAGGACCGCTGTTCAAACCCATGCGGGTGAAGAGCAATGGCCTGTTTTGTTCTCGCAGCATTTTACGCAACTCCACACCGCGTTGCTGCATCTCTATAGTCGCGTGACAGGCAACAGTCGCATGGTTTGGAAGTTCTAAAGGTGCTCCCCAAAATGCGATGATCGCATCTCCTTCAAATTTATCTATTGTGCCTTGATGTGAAGAAATAATGTCACACATTGCAGTTAAATATTCATTGAGTAACTGAACCAATTCCTCTGGAGTTAAACCTTCAGAAATGGTTGAAAAACCCTGTATATCCGAAAAAAACGGGGTCAATTCACGTTTCTCACCACCGAGCTCAAGCATATCTGGATTTTCCACAATTTGATCAATAACAGTCGGAGATAGATATTGTGAAAATGCCCCTTTAATAAACCCTTTCTGCTTGCGTTCCATCATAAACAGGTAAAGGTTAATGGTGCCTGTACTCAGCACACAGGCAATCAGAGCATAACTCATGGAAAAAGCGACCCCATAATAAACATACGTAAAAACGCCAAATCCGGTATAGGCTGCAATTATCAGCAGAAACAATAAGTTTTCATATTTTGGAATCAACGCAACGATTACGAAACAGATAAAAAGGATCAAAAGAACCAGTATTTCATTTTGTGAACTAGCCGGTCGTATCGGAGCATTTTTCATCAATGTCATGATTGTATCCGCGAGAAACTCAATCCCGTAAACCTCTCCAATCGGACTGGTAAAAATATCGTGAGAAACTTCAGATGTATCGCCAACCAAAACTATTTTTCCACTGATCATTTGCTGAAGATCTTCTGTTTCTTCGTCCCATTCATCATCCGGAATACCCTCAAGTTCCATCAAAATTTCTGCCGCAGAGATTCCTGCAGGGGTATCTTTTGCTAAAAAAGTTGCCATAGGCGGAAGTGATGGCAAGTCAATCCATAAATCATTAAAAGGATCCAAAGGTACTACAATATCTCCAATTGTAAGTTGTCCATTTTCCAGTTGAGGCTCAACTCCTTTATACATAGCGAGTGTTTTTATGGCAAAAGGCCAGACATTATGATCCTTTATCTCCTTTGGGAAAAAGCGTACACGGGAGAGCTTGTTTCCGATCAAGGTGTGGTTGGTGTAACCACTTTCGGCTGCTACTTTTAAAGTTTCGGTTGGATAATTGACTTCTTTGAATTTACCATCTCCACCGAACTCAAGTTGCGCAACAACTATGATATTTCCGGCATCTTCCATTGCTTCCGCCAGTATTGGATCTTCATCATAACCGTTTGGAAAATCCATCAACATATCGAGGGCAATTACTTTTGCACCAAGCCGTTTTAAATTTGTAGTCAGTTTTGCAATGTCAGAACGTTTCAGCGGCCAGCTTCCATATTCATCAAAGAATTTTTCCTCAGTATCGACAATCACTATTTCATCGTAAGCAAACTGAGTCTTTTCAGGTTCTAAAGTATTTAAGCGGACAATATGCCGGTTACCGAGCAGCCAATTTTCCAGTGAAGAAAAAAGCTCCATGCGCTCTGCCGGAACCATCAATAGAAACAACACGAGAGTGATCCACATGTCCGGACGTCGAATGAGTTTTTGCATGATTTTCCCTTATTTATCTGTTAGAAAATTATTGGTTTTTCCTGATTATACTAAACCATCCCCAAGGAAATCTAATTCATTGTTGTGTAATTAACAATACATTTTCTTAAAGACTTTAAACTTCTGAGCATCACTCCGCTATAGTAATTAGCAAAAATATCGTATTTAAAAGCTAGATCAAATCTTTGGCCTTAACCACAGAAAAGAAAACAATCTGTGGGTACTTAACAGAAAGTTCAAAGTTCTTGCAATTAAACCAAGCAACTGGGTGAAACTTAACTATCCATCAGTAAAAAAGTATTACAAAGCCATGTGTGTTTTGATAATTAGTCTCAGAGAAATGGGGGCTGGTATTGCTGTTAGTAAGACATATAATCCGAGCTATAAACATGCTTTGGCTTTCATTGTAAAAGGATTTCCTTTTGCTTATTAATTTCAAGCATCACCTCATTGCGTCTCATGAATGGT
>JAPKDT010000214.1 GCA_028822475.1 SAR324 cluster bacterium | reverse complement strand
CCTTTGGTCATCTTGACCGGATCAAGCGCACTGTCCAGTTCAGCTTCAGACAAATCACACATTTCCAAAGCAACTTCCTTGAGATCGCGATTTTCCGCAAAGGCTTTTTTCGCAATTTTTGCGGCAAGATCATAACCGATCAGAGGATTGAGTGTAGTGACAAGAATTGGATTTTTACCGACAAGAGCCTTGATGTGATCTTCACGAACCACCAGACGAGATACCGAGCGTTCCGCAAGATTACGGGAAGCATTTGCCAGCAAACGGATTGATTCGAGCAGACTGTGCGCGACCATCGGCAGCATCACATTCAACTCAAAATTACCTGACAAACCACCTACACTGATCGAAGCATCATAACCGATCACCTGTGCGCAGACCATCGCCATTGACTCTTCAATCACCGGATTTACCTTCCCGGGCATGATAGAAGAGCCAGGTTGAAGTGCCGCCAGTTGAATTTCTCCGAGCCCACCGTTTGGTCCGGAATTCATCCAGCGCAAATCATTGACAATTTTCAGTAGACTGACTGCCAGAGTTTTTAATTGGGCTCCTAAAGCAACCGGCGCGTCAACAGTTGACTGTGCTTCAAAATGATTTTCCGCTTCACGGAAAGACTCTCCGCTAAGTTTTGAAATTTCCTCGGCAAATTTAGGAGGAAATTCAGGATCAGTATTAATTCCGGTACCGACAGCAGTTCCGCCCATCGGCAGTTCCGCCATCTGTTCCAATGCTGATTCTATGCGCTTAATACCCATTTCAATTTGCCTAGCATAACCGCCGAATTCCTGTTCAAAAGTGACAGGCATGGCATCCATCAGATGCGTCCGTCCTGTCTTGACCACATGTGAATATTCTGCGCCTTTTTTCAGCAAAGTTTCACGCAAATACTTAAGTGCTGGAATCAAGGTGTTTTTTGCCTCAAGATAACCCGCTATTCTGAGTGCAGTCGGGAAAGTATCATTTGAACTCTGACCAAAATTAATGTGATCATTCGGATGGACCTTGACCGACAGATCCGGAACGAGTTCCATCGCACGGTGTGCAATCACTTCGTTCGCGTTCATATTACTCGACGTTCCTGAACCGGTTTGATAAATGTCGATCGGAAAGTGCTCATCCAGCTTGCCGTCAATTACTTCCTGAGCTGCCAGTTGAATCGCATGCGCGACATCTTTTGGAATGTTGTCAAGTTCAGCATTAACTTTGGCAGCGCCTTGTTTGATCAAACCCAGCGCGTGTATCAAAGGGCGGCTGATGCAGATTCCGCTGACAGGAAAATTGTCAACAGCACGTTGAGTTTGAGCACCGTAAAGCGCTGCTTGAGGAACCTTGACTTCACCCATTGAATCTTTTTCAATACGATATTTATTACTCATTTTATCCCTCTCTTTTTGTTTGTTAGTAGAATTTTATTTTAGTTTTGCAATCAATCCAATCTTCAAAATTACATTTCTTTTATTTGTCAGAATATAAACTTAATATCCTTTAATTGTCAGTACACCACAGGATTCCAGCTTTGGCGTAATCCAGGTGAAATGACTCATAACTCTGATCCTAATAAAACCTTACTCCGGCGAAACTTATCCTTTAGCTGAAAATGTACCGCACAATTTTCTAGGCCAGCATTCCTCCGTCTACTGTGAAGGTGCTGCCTGTAATGTATGAGGCAGCATTAGAAACCAGAAAAAGCACCATTCCGGACATCTCACTCGGCTGAGCAATCCGGCCCAGCGGAATTTGCCGAAGAACTTGCTGCATCAACTCGTCATTCTGCGTCATGGCAGAAGCGAACTTCGTATCAGTCAATCCTGGCAGCAACGCGTTGACACGAATATTGTCACTCCCCAACTCTTTGGCAAAAGCTTGTGTCATCGAAATGAGTGCCGCTTTGGTGATGGAATAAATGCTTTGGTTTACCATCGGTATACGGCCGTTGATCGAAGAAACATTAACGATACTTCCACCACCGTTTTTTCTCATTAATCCAGCGGCGGACTGACTCATGAAAAACGGCCCCTTCAAATTTACCTCAAGTGTTTTATTCCAAGCTTGTTCATCTGCCTCAAGAACTGATCCGTAAAAAGGATTGGTTGCTGCGTTATTCACCAGAATATCAAGTCGGCCGTGACTCTCACTAATTTTTTCAAATAGTGATTCTATCTGCGCAAGATCACCATTATGACAAACCATCGCGGAGGCCTGATTGCCTGCATTTTTAATTTGTGCTTGAACTTCCTCTAAATTTTCTGCCTTGCGGCTGGTCAGGATGACATGTGCGCCAAACTCAGCCAAAATTTTTGCTGTTGCAGCTCCAATCCCACGGCTTGCACCGGAAACTAAAGCTACTTTCGAACTCAGATCAAACATTGCTGGTACTTCCATAAAATCTCCTTCTAAAGCTGTATTCAATACTATAGTTTGTCTGCAGAAGACGCAATCCGGTTTTGAACTGGAACGATCCCACAGAAAGACGGATCATACATTAATTGCCAGTTACGAAAAGTGTCAATTTTTGCTGATTGTTGCACAGATTTTGCGTTGCCACTTGAGTTTATATTCTATAAAATAATCCATTGATACTTTTAGACTACAATATCATAATATTTTTTTAATAATTCTATAACAGCTATTAAAAACATGGGTAACTGGCTTATTTTAACAGTAGCAACTCTCGCGGCGATGATTGGTTTCCGCATGAAGAAACCGCCTGATGAAAGACTGGATCCTCCCTCTAATTTTGTGATGTTTTTTAATCCTCTTCAGGGCGAAGGCGATTTGTTTATCGGTGGAGTATTGGTCATATATTTTTCTTCCAGAGTATTTTTAGCCTTATTTCAAACCTTAAGATCTATTTTTTAGCTGACAATTAAACGTTTAAAAATACTTTTCGCTGAAAGCGTGTCTAAAAAATATATTTTCATATTAGCTGACTATACTACGACTCCTACCTAAAAAGGACTTAAACTGTGTCATTTCGAGCGAAGATAGAAATCTTAGCTAAGCGAGCATACTAATCACATTAAGATTCCTCACTATGCCCGAAATGTCAAATAGACGATTTAATATTTTCAACTGCTGGAGCATATGACTCGAAATCTACTGGTTTTGATAATGACTTTATTTCAGGACAATTATGTCCGCTTGGGCACCTTGACGGGAGTGTTGGCTGGTTTTTGGAATCCTGAATTTTTACACGGTGAGGCAGGGACAAATGCTTTTATTTATGGATTCATCGGCTGGGGTATCGGCGCATATCTCGCGAATTACAAAGCAGAAAATACACAATTTGATCCAAAAAAGAAATTCCGGGTTTTTCAGGGAGGCCGCTAGCACAAGTTTTGCCATTTCTCGCAACTGACACGGTTTCAGGTCATTTCAGTTCCGCATCAAAAATGCTAAAGCCAGGGTAAATAATAATTTTCTCGGTACAAAGTTACCAATTATTCAGGCAGCTATGGCCGGAGTTCAAGACAGTGCTTTAGCAATTACTGTTTCAAATTGAGGCGGCTTGGTCTATCATGCGCTATGATCTCTTCGGAAAAACTCAGGGCTGAATTAACTAAGCTTCTCGAAGCCGAACAGTAA
>JAPKDT010000213.1 GCA_028822475.1 SAR324 cluster bacterium | reverse complement strand
GAAAGTTTCGTAATTCACCACCCAAAAAAAATACTTGTCTCAACTGTTTTACTAGGTATTTTGGCTTTTCCGAGTTTGCTTTATATTCAAAATGATCCCAGCCCTCACCTTTTACCGATCAGTCATCCTGTACGAGTAGCGATGGAACAGCTTCGTGAAGATTACACCGGCACAAATCCGGGGGTTTTCATCATGCTGGAAGCAGAGGATACGATTTTCAAAACTTCCACGCTGAAACGTATCCAAAGTCTTACTGAAGCAATTGAAAATCTGAGTTTGCTCTCTCAGGAAGACTTGACGGTACTGCAAAAAATGACTCCAAACTTTCTAGGAGAATCAGGGGAGCTGTTCCGTAAAATCCTGCCAACAGAAATTGACGGGCTTGATGAAATGTTTTGGCTGGAGTTTACCGAAATACGGGAATCACTCGAACAGGATTCTCTCTGGCTTCCGGAATGGGATGCCTTAATCAATAATATAGAGATACGTGCTGCTCCGGTTGTGGAGGTGCTTTCAATGGCCAATACTGATAATATTATTGGCACTCTTGAGGGCTTGGATATTTCGCCACTTTATGAAGAAGCTCCTGAAACCCCAGCTGAAATCAAAAGTTTACGCAGTCAAGTGTTAGCTAACGAATTGTTCAGGAATTACCTTTACAGTGAAGACGGAAAACACACGGGGATTTTTGTCGAATTGGCAACAGACGAAGATGATTCAGAAAATCTATACGCAATTTATCAGGCACTGGAACGTGTTTTTGAGGAAAATCCTGGAGAAGATGTTCATTACATTGCAGGTTTTCCTATTATTGCTGCTACATTGCGTACAGTAATTGATCAGGATACAAAAAAATTCTTTCCCTTTGTAGCTTTACTGGCTGTCTTTTTCCTCTGGCTCACCTTCAGGAGGTTGATCGGAGTGGCTGTCCCAATGCTGGTTGTTGGATTTTCGATCTTGTTCACACTTGCGATAATGGTTGCTTTTGAAGTACCGCTGAACAGCATTACTTCCGCATTGCCGGTTTTTCTGATTTCAATTGGTGTAGCAGACGGTATTCACATGTTTTCTGAATACCGTGATAATCGTCTGGAAGGACAGCCACGTGAAAAAGCTGTCTCATTAATGCTTGAAAAACTTGCTCTGCCTGTCACCATGACTTCGATCACAACAGCAGTAGGTTTTTTCTCACTCACTGTTAGTGACATTATACCGATTCTAACATTCGGAATATTTGTGGCAATCGGTTCTTTGCTCGCTATGGTGCTCTCCCTAGTATTTATTCCAGCACTACTGATGGTGCTTCCGGAAAAGAAAACTGAGTCTGCAGATGACTCTGCAACAATTTCAGATAAAAGCAGAGGAGTGCATCAGGAGAACTTTGTGGATCGACTCTTTCAAAGATTTCTGGAAGGATTAACGGCATGGGTATTAAGCAACGCAAAACTGATTCTGCTAGGAGCATTGATCATTTCCGGATTTTCCGTTTATGGACTTTTACAACTGAAAGTGGAAAGCAATCTGGAAAGTTATTTTAAAGCAGACGCACCTTTTGTTGTGGCGAACAAGGCCATGGAAAAAATGTCAGGCAGCCGCACAATTAACATTGTAATCAAGATAAATGAAGAGGGCGAGCCATGGAAAAAACCTGAAAATCTAAAGTTGGTAGAAGATTTCCAAGATTTTCTCTCAGCAGAACAAAGGGTTAAACGTACATTTTCGCTCGTTGATTTAATCAAACGTATCAGTTATGCGTTTAACGAGAACCGAACAGACTTTAATCGTCTGCCACAAGCAATTGAAATTCTTGAAAGTGAAGAAACATTTGAAGAAAACGGTCAGTCTGTAAAACGCAGCGTCAAGCGAGAAGTCAGCGGGAGGAATTTGGTAGCACAATATCTCGTACTTTATGAAAATTCAGGCGGTGATGTACTTTCAGATGTGATTGACAGCGAGTACCGTAATTTGAATTTGACTGTTACAATCAGTTCAGATTCAACCGTTGAGGAAGAAAAACTTCTACTGCGTATCGATGAATATGCAGCTCAGCATTTCCCGCGGCAATTCAGTATTATCTCAGCGGGCATGGTGCCGATTAATGTGGCCACAAGTAAAGAAGTTGTTTCAAGTCAAATCCTTAGCTTGTCCGGATCTTTGCTGGCTGTGCTGTTGATGCTGGTTTTAATTTATCGTTCATTTTACCGCGGATTGATGGGTATGATTCCACTTGCATTCACAGTGCTTTTTAATTTTGGTGTCATGGGCATTTTCGGTGTTAATCTTGATATTGGAACTGCTCTCGTCAGCAGTATTGTAATTGGAATTGGTGTTGATTACAGCATCCATTATTTATCACGAATGTTCAGTGAAATTGAACAGGGAGCAGATTTACAGGATGCAATTTCAAATACTGTCAGACGCAGCGGGAAAGCCATCACATCAAATGCGGTAACAGTCGGATTCGGTTTTTTGGCATTGAGTGTTTCTGAGTTTTTACCTTTGGTAACACTAAGCTGGATGATTTGGCTGACCTTAAATATTAGTGCTTTAGCAACTATGATTTTACTTCCAGCACTGGCCGTTACTTTACCGAATGTTTTGAAGTTGGTACCTTCGGAAAATAATAAATAATTAAAACAATAGAATTAAAGGTATGTCAAATTCAATCCAAATCTTTCACCGTCTACAAGAGAGTCTTAATCATCTTATTTTAGGGCAGGAACGTCTGATAGAACGCCTGTTGATTGCCATGCTGGCAGACGGGCATCTCCTCGTTGAAGGAGCTCCCGGACTGGCCAAAACAAGAGCTATCAAAGCATTGGGTGAAAAAATAACAGGAGATTTCCACCGCATTCAATTTACTCCGGATTTATTACCTGCTGATGTAACGGGCACCGAAATATTCCGTCCACAAGAGGGTAGTTTTCATTTTCAGGCAGGACCGATTTTTCATAATTTGGTATTGGCTGATGAAATAAACCGAGCTCCCGCAAAGGTGCAGTCAGCACTTTTGGAAGCCATGGGGGAGCGTCAGGTAACAGTAGGCGGAGAAACATATCCTCTTCCTGAGTTGTTTCTGGTAATGGCAACTCAAAATCCTATTGAACAGGAAGGTACTTATCCACTTCCGGAAGCACAGCTGGACCGTTTTCTACTACATGTTTTAATCGATTATCCTTCAGTGGAAAATGAGTTGGAAATCATGCGACTTGTACGTAAGGAAGCTCTTGCTGAACTAAACAAAGCATCCGGAATAAAGCCATTTAATTCTGCAGATCCTGTAGAAAATTCAGCTTCAGTAAATATCTCCGGGCAGGAAATATTTGCTGCCAGAAATGAAGTTTTGAATACCTACATGTCACCGGAAATAGAGAGGTATCTAGTTGAAATCATTACTGCTACCAGAACACCTGAAAGATACAGCGATGAACTTGCACGTCTATTGACCTGGGGAGCTAGTCCCCGAGCTTCGCTGGCCCTAGACCGTTGCGCGCGTGCGCGTGCATGGTTGCGTGAACGTGATTTTGTCACTCCGGAAGATTTGCAGGATTTAGCGGGGGATGTATTGCGCCACAGAATTATCGAAAGTTATGA
>JAPKDT010000008.1 GCA_028822475.1 SAR324 cluster bacterium | reverse complement strand
CGGGCGCAGTTTAACATAGGCAATATGTTTGACTTCGGAAAAGGTGTCACAGAAGATAACGTACAAGCAGTTTACTGGTATAAAAAATCTGCTGAAAAAGGAAATGCCAGCGCGCAGTATGCTCTCGGGTGGATGTATGAAAACGGTGAAGGTGTGAAAAAGGATTACGGACAAGCTTTTATCTGGTACCTGAAATCTGCCAAAAGAGATCACGCTCCTGCTCAGACAAACCTCGGTTGGATGTACGAAAACGGGAAAGGCGTTGAGCAGGACAACGCAAAGGCTGTTGGCTGGTATAAAAAATCTGCTGAACTGGGACAGGCTGAAGGGGAGTTAAATCTCGGCATCATGTACAAAAGTGGAAAAGGAGTTGATAAGGATTACTTACAGGCAATTTTCTGGTTTGAAAAATCTGCAGTGCAGGGCAATACAAACGCACAGTTAAACCTTGGAATAATTTATAAAAATGGTAAAGGAGTAAGGACAGACTACACTCAAGCGGTTTACTGGTTGAAGAAAGCAGCCGATAAAGGTCATTCCGCGGCTCTGACTAACCTGGGTTGGTTGTATGAAAACGGAAAAGGAGTAGCACAGGATTATACAAAAGCTGCCTTGCTGTATAAAAAAGCAGCCGATAAGGGAAAGGCAGAGGGGCAGTTAAATCTTGGCATTATGTACAATAAAGGTAGAGGTGTCATTCAAGATCAACAAGAAGCGGTTGTCTGGTTTAAAAAAGCTGCGGAGCAGGGTTTGGCGGAAGCACAGTTAAATCTCGGTATCATGTACAAATTCGGCAGAGGAGTTGACGAAAATTACACACAGGCAATTTTCTGGTTTAATAAACCTGCAGAACAGGGTTTTGCGGAAGCGCAGACAAATCTCGGCTGGATGTACGAATACGGTAAAGGAGTAGAACAGGATTACAACCAGGCAATTACATGGTATAAAAAAGCTGCGGAGCAAGGAGATACAATAGCTCAGTTAAATTTGAGCCTGATTTACAAATTCGGCAAAGGAGTTACGAAGGATTACGGACAGGTATTTTACTGGAATAATAAAGCCGCAGAACAGGGAAGTGCGGTTGCTCAGTTTAATCTAGGAGAGATGTATGAATTCGGCAAAGGAGTAGAAGAGGATTACAGACAAGCGACTGAATGGTACAAAAAAGCTGCAAAACAGGGTCATTCAGAAGCACAGACCAGTCTCGGAGCTCTCTACGAAAACGGTAAAGGTGTAGAGGTGGATTATACAGAAGCTGTTTACTGGCACAAAAAAGCAGCAGATCAAGGTGACACAAAAGCTCAGTTAAGTCTTGGTGATTTCTACAAAAACGGTAAAGGCATCGCAGAAGATTACAGACAGGCATTTTACTGGTATAAGAAAGTGGCTGAACAGGGAGCTGCAGGCGCGCAGTTGAACATTGCGGTTATGTACGAGTATGGAAAAGGAGTTTCGCAGGATTACGAACAGGCGGTGCACTGGTATAAAAAAGCTGCGGAGCAGGGACAGTCGGAAGCACAGAACAGTCTCGGCTGGATGTACGAAAACGGCAAAGGTGTAAAGCAGGATTACAACCAAGCAATTACGTGGTATAAAAAAGCAGCGGAACAGGGTGAAACAAAGGCGCTGTTAAATCTCGGCATTATTTATAGAAAAGGTAAAGGCATCGCGGAGGATTATACTCAGTCTTTTTACTGGTACAAAAAAGCTGCTGAGCTTGGTGACGCTAACGCGCAATTGAACCTTGGACTAATGTATGAATTCGGCAAAGGTGCGGATGAGGATTATACAGAGGCCGTTTACTGGTACAAAAAAGCGGCTGAACAGGGTGATACTAAAGCACAGTTAAACCTTGCCGTGATGTTTAAATATGGGACAGGTGTAACAGAAGATTTTACGCAAGCGGTTTACTGGTACAAAAAAGCGGCTGAACAGGGTGATACTAAAGCACAGTTGAATCTCGCAGAGATGTATGCTTCCGGAGACGGAGTACCAGAGAATTTCGTACTGGCATACAAATGGGCAAATCTGGCATCGGCACGTGGTAGAGACAAAGCAAAAGCATTGAAGAACGAAATCCGAAAACGTATGAACCGTGATCAAATTGCTGAAGCTCAACGGCTTTCACTGGAATGGGAAAAAAAGCTCTCCGGTGAATAAACTGCAGACTGGATTCTTCAAATAATACTCTCCAAAATAATCAGGAATAGCGAATCTTAATTTCCGAACCTGCAAGACTCTATTGCTATAGGCGGACTCTCTTCATCAGTTTGAACTGCGGGAACTTCTTTTTAAGACTGTAAATCATCCTGCCTGCTTCTCTTTTTGTTTCAAAAAAACCAATCCGGACGCGAAACTCAAGTTTACCTGAAGAAGGTGATTCCAGCTTTTGTGAGATATAACTAAAATCTGTTTCGATATTTAATTCTGCCAT
Source organism: SAR324 cluster bacterium (assembly GCA_028822475.1). Classification (GTDB taxonomy): domain Bacteria; phylum SAR324; class SAR324; order SAR324; family NAC60-12; genus Arctic96AD-7. Next base: position 15,139 of record JAPKDT010000008.1, on the reverse strand, counting down.
ATCTTTCAAGGCATCAGCTTGACTAGAGTAAAGAGGAAGTTGAACGACCCATGGTTTGTTGAGAGGTTGCCTCAGGTCAATCACTGGTCGTGACAGTTCCTGCGGGCCGGGCTGAACTGGCCAGAATGTTGTGGAAAAATAATTTTCGCTTTGATATTTATCAGCTATTTTTTTTCCGGTAGTACGCGCATCTTCAAGGTTTTTGAAAAATCCAACTCTCAGACGATACCAGAATTTCCCTTCAAATTTTGCGTCTGTACGGTAAAGATAAGCATAATAACCATCATTCAACAGACGACTCAGTAAAGAGACGGCCAGCGGAAATTGTGCGTGCTCGATCGAAATCAGCTGAATCGAATATTTGCCTCTTTTTTTACGTGCAAGAATATCTTTTAGCGCAAACAGTTCTGAACGAAACTGAATTCTAATTGCATTGTTGCTCCTTACCAGATGCCAATCTCTTGGAGCAAGAGGCGTTATGGTATAGTCAATTTTGTAACGATTCTGCACCAGAATAGTATGCCAATTTTCTGCAGAAACACCTGCGCTGCTGATAGGAAAAACATTCCAAAAAGGACTTTCCGTTTCCACTAGATGTGAAAATTCTGTGTCTGCTGAGATATCTGCTGTACCTACCGCTCCAGCTTCAGGTTCTGAAACTTCTTCCTCCGCTATTTCAGTAATCTCGCTAAGTTCTTTCTTTACTTCAGGGGACTCTATTTCAAGTGACGCAACCACATTTTCCTGGTGGACTGCCATTTGAACATAAAGCAGCATCCCGACAATACCTCCCATGATTATGGTCGCCAGCCACAACAGTATTAGTCTTCTAATTCTTTTTTTTGTCAATTACTTAACCAAGTTCCAGATTTAATGATGTTAATGCAGGCAATTTTGATTCGCAATTTTGTTATTAAGTGTTTAAAATATAGAAGTTAAAATCGCTGATCCAGGCAATGTAAATTGTAACTGCTAAAATACATTTTTTAATGACGAATTATCTTTTCAATGAAAATCACTGACAATATCCTTTATTTAGCAGACATTCCTGTTGAGACAATCATGCAGGAATATGGTTCTCCGCTCTACGTTTACGAAGAGTCAGTGCTGCGTTCGCAGTTTAGAGAGCTGTCTGCAGGATTTCCTGAGGGATTGCTAGAAATACATTATTCGATGAAAGCAAATTCCAATCCATCACTGCTCAAAATACTTGCCGAAGAAGGCTCATCAATAGATGCTGTTTCGGAGTTTGAGGTACGTTTAGCACTTGAATGCGGATTTGAAGCTCAGCAAATCATCTTCACCGGTAACAACAACAGCCTGCAGGAAATAGAGTTTTGTGTAGCACAAAACGTTGCGGTTAACCTTGGTTCGTTGGCCTTACTCGAGAGATATGGACAACGCTATCCCGAGACAACCGTTTCAGTACGCGTCAATCCAGGAATTGGAGCAGGCCACCATTCTCACTGCATTACGGGCGGTCCAGATTCAAAATTTGGAATTTATTATGATCAGATCGAGACTGCGCTTGCTCTGGCAAAAAAATACAAGTTGACTCTTAACGGAGTTCATTCTCATATAGGTACCGGAATTTATTCTGCTGAACCAATGCTGGAAGCGATGGAAATGATTCTGAATGTAGCAGAAAAATTTCCTGATCTGCAGTTTGTTGATTTTGGAGGAGGTTTTGGAATTCCATACAAGCCGGAACAGTTGGCATTAAATATGGACGATTTAAGCCAAAAGATGACCGCAAGATTCACAAAGTTTATTCAGCATTACGGACGTGAATTACGGATGAAAATTGAACCCGGAAGGTTGTTGCTCGGACCTGCTGGTGTATTACTGGCAACCGTAACCAACATTACTGATACTCCAAAACACAGCTTTGTCGGAGTAGATTCAGGTTTCAATCATCTGGTGCGTCCAACGATGTACGGATCTTATCACAAAATCCTGAACGCCAGCCGAATTTCTGCAACTGAAAAAAATGTTGTAGTTGTTGGAAATATTTGCGAAAGTGGAGACATTTTAAGTCGTTCCGGAGATGAAATAACTCGCAAAATGAGCTCACCTGCAATCGGTGAACGTCTTGCTTTTCTGGATACCGGAGCATACGGCTTTTCGATGAGTTCGCAATATAATTTCAGACCGCGACCAGCTGAAGTACTAGTGCATCAAGGACAAAGCCGACTTATTCGGCGTGCCGAAACTTTTGAAGACCTCACACAGTGTTTTGTGGATTTTAACTAAAAAAAGTTGAAATGAATAAGAAAAAACTTGGTAAACAAAAAGGCCGACTACTGGATCCAGCAGCGCTGCAAGAAGTCCAGAAACTGCTTTCTGATATGCCGCGCCGTAAAGATTTGCTGATTGAAGCCCTGCATTTAATTCAGGACGAATATCACTTTATATCCGCAAAACATGTGGTGGCACTGGCCTCTGAAATGAAACTGTCGCACACGGAAGTCTATGAGGTGGCTACGTTTTATCACCATTTTGATGTGATAAAAGAAGACCAGACTCCCCCTCCCCCTTTGACTGTTCGAGTTTGTGAATCCGTCACCTGCGAAATGTACGGAGCAAAAAAGCTCACCGAAAACCTCAAGCAACTTTTTACGGACGGTTCAGTTACCTCTGAACAAATCAGGATTCAAGCTGTACCATGCGTAGGTCGTTGTCAGCACGCACCAGTAGCGGTAGTTGGTAAAAACCCAATAGATCAAGCAACTCCGGAATCAGTCAAACAATGTGTTGAAAAAAACGATATCCTACCGACTCTTCCACAATACGTTAATTTTGCTGAATATCAACAATCTGGAGGTTACCAACTCTTTCAGGATTGTTTGTCCGGAAAACGTGATGCTGAATCCGTGATCATGGAACTTAAAAATTCGGGTTTAAGGGGTTTGGGTGGAGCAGGATTTCCAGTAGGAAGCAAATGGGAGATTGTAAGAAAATTTCCGGAACCTCGTTTAATGGCGGTAAACATTGATGAAGGAGAACCTGGAACTTTCAAAGACCGCCACTATCTTGAAACTGATCCGCATCGTTTTCTCGAAGGTTCTCTGATTGCGGCCTGGGCGGTGGGTATTAAAGAAATATATATTTATCTGCGTGACGAATATACAGCTGCACGTGAAATACTGCTCCATGAAATTGAGGAACTGCAATCCTCTTTTCCGGAAATCATTCCTGAAATCCATTTGCGCCGTGGTGCCGGAGCCTATATCTGCGGTGAAGAATCGGCCATGATTGAGTCGATTGAAGGTAAGCGCGGGATTCCTCGTTTGCGTCCGCCGTATGTTGCGGAAGTTGGACTGTTCGGACGTCCGACACTGGAACACAATATGGAAACTCTGCATTGGGTACGTGATATTATAGAAAAAGGCGCGGAATCATTTTCATCCCACGGAAGAAGAGATCGTAAAGGTTTGCGGGCGTTTTCGATCAGCGGACGTGTAAACAAACCCGGAGTGCATCTAGCGCCTGCAGGAATTTCAATGCGTGAGTTAATTGATGAATATTGCGGCGGAATGCTGACTGGACACAGCTTTTACGGATATTTTCCAGGAGGCGCGTCAGGAGGAATGCTACCTGCGTCTCTCGGTGATTTACCGCTCGATTTTGACACGCTGCAAGAACACGGCTGTTTTATCGGTTCAGCCGCGGTTATCGTTTTTTCTGATCATGATAAAGCTCGTGAACTGGCGCTGAACTCGATGCGCTTCTTTGCGCATGAATCATGCGGACAATGTACTCCATGCAGAGTTGGAACGGTCAAAGCCATTCCGCTGATGGAACAAAGATACTGGGATAAGTCACTTTTAGAAGAACTCTCACAGACTATGGAAGACGCTTCGATCTGCGGTCTGGGACAGGCTGCGCCGAATCCGTTGCGCTCTGTGATTAAATATTTTCCAAAGGAGGTGTGAGATGGAGACAATTTCATTTGAACTGAACGGTCAAACACTTGATGCACTTGACGGTGAAACAATTTTGCAGGTGGCTGACAGGGCAGGTATCACGGATATTCCACGGCTTTGTTATAAAGAGGGTTACCGCGCTGATGGTAACTGTCGCTCCTGCGTAGTGGAAATTGAAGGTGAACGTGTCTTAGCTCCCTCATGTTGCAGATACCCTCAACAGGGGATGAAAGTCAACAGCAATAGTAAACGTGCCATCCATTCACAGAAAATGGTACTGGAGCTCCTGCTGACAGATATGCCGGAAGCAGGCAAATCACCATATACACCAAACTCTGAACTTGATCAATGGGTTGAAAAAATGGGTTTAAGCGAACCCCGTTTTTCTAGACGGAATCAACCGGAATTAGATAATTCACATCCTGCAATGTCCGTTAATATGGACGCCTGTATCCAATGCACACGTTGTGTCAGAGCCTGCAGGGAAGTTCAGGTTAACGATGTGATCGGCATGGCCTTTCGCGGTTCTCATGCGGAAATTGTTTTTGACCTCGGTGATCCAATGGGTGACAGTACCTGCGTCGCATGCGGAGAATGTGTGCAGGCCTGTCCGACAGGTGCGTTGATGCCAGCAAATAATGTGGGTTTAGAGGAAGTTGACAAAAAGGTCGAATCGGTTTGTCCTTACTGCGGTGTTGGATGTCTACTGACATATCATGTAAAAGACAAAAAGATTTTACGAGTAGAAGGCCGCAAAGGTCCTGCGAACGAGGAAAGATTATGTGTAAAAGGGCGTTACGGTTTTGATTATGTGCACCATCCTGATCGTCTTAAAAAACCTTTGATACGTCTAAAAGACGCTCCAAAAACAACCGAACTGCTGGCCCCTAAAGATTGGCATAAAGTTTTCCGGGAAGCAAGTTGGGAAGAGGCACTTGATTTTGCCGCATCTGGTTTCAATAATATCCGTGATAAAAACGGTCCTGATGCTTTGGCAGCATTCGGCTGTGCCAAAGGTAGTAACGAAGAAGCGTATCTGCTGCAGAAACTGGTGCGTACAGGATTTGGAACCAATAACATTGATCACTGTACTCGTCTTTGTCATGCCTCATCGGTCAGTGCTTTACTGGAAGGTATTGGTTCAGGAGCAGTTTCAAATCCCTTCACGGATGTGACAGATGCGGAAGTCATTTTTCTGATAGGAGCCAATCCGATCAGTAACCATCCTGTAGCTGCTACTTTTATGAAAAATGCGGTTAAGGACGGCAAAAAGCTGATTTTGATGGACCCGCGCCGGACAGAATTGTCACGCCACGCCACCTACAACCTCCAGTTTCGACCGGACACAGATGTAGCGATGCTCAATTCGCTGATGCACGTCATCGTCGCAGAGGGATTATGCGACGAAAAATACATCACAGAACACACAACGGATTTTGATAAACTAAAAGCCAACGTCGCGGAATACAGTCCTGAAATAGTCTCGCCAATTTGTGGCATCCCTGCAGAAACACTGCGTGAAGTTGCACGGACATTTGCAACCGCGGAATCCTCCATCATCTTGTGGGGCATGGGCATTTCACAACATATTCACGGTACAGACAACTCACGCTGTTTGATCGCCTTGTCGTTGATGACAGGCCAGATCGGACGTCCCGGAACCGGATTACATCCCTTGCGAGGACAAAATAATGTTCAGGGTACTTCAGATATGGGCTTGATTCCAATGTTCTTTCCGGATTACAAATCCGTCACTGATCCAGAAATAAAAAAATGGTTCGAGGATTTTTGGGGTACTTCCCTTAATCCTAAAAAAGGATTAACGGTGGTGGAAATCGTTGATGCTGTGCATTCAGGCGGAGTCAAAGGCATGTACGTTCAAGGTGAAAATCCGGCGATGTCGGATCCAAACCTGAATCACGCCCGCAGTGCTTTAGCGATGCTGGATCATTTAGTGGTACAAGATATTTTTCTCACTGAAACAGCTGGTTTTGCAGATGTTATTTTGCCTGCGTCGGCATTTCCGGAAAAGTCAGGAACTTTTACCAATTCCAACCGTCAAGTACAACTCGGACGGCAGGCCATAGATCCTCCCGGAGATGCACGTCAAGACTGGTGGATTATTCAGGAAGTTGGCCGACGTCTTGGTCTGGAATGGAATTATGAAAGTCCGGAAAAGATTTTTTCTGAAGTACGCAAAGCCACGCCCAGCATGGCTGGAATAACTTGGGCACGTTTACAAAAAGAACATTCCGTAACATATCCCTGTACCAAAGAAGGTGATCCAGGTGAGCCGATTATTTTTCAGAATGGTTTTCCTACAGAAAACAAGAAAGCACGTTTCGTCCCTGCAAAATATTCTCATGCTGATGAAATGCCGGATAAAGAATTTCCATTTGTCTTTATCACCTCACGTCAACTCGAACATTGGCACACAGGCAGCATGACACGTCGTGCGACAGTCCTGAACGCGATTGAACCGTTTCCGGTAGTTCATGTCCATCCAGATGACCTTAAAAAGCTGGGTGTAGAAGCAGGAGATGCAGTAACTCTTGAATCAAGGCGCGGAAAAATTTCAACATATGCGCGTCAGGATCTCGGAGTTCAACCGGGAAATCTTTTTATGGCATTCGGTTATAACGAATCCGCTGCCAATTTGATTACTACATCTGTGCTCGATCCTTTTGGGAAAATTCCAGAAGTAAAATTCTGTGCGGTGAAGATGTCTGCTGGCGGTCTCCCTGAAAAGAGAGTTGGTTGAAAGTTCCTTCCTCTATAGTTCAGCTTTTCCAGTAATGTGTAACTACGCTAATTAAATCAACAATCTGCTTTTCCTCTTGTTTTCTGGTCATTCCTTGACTAGTATTACTAGTCAGTATTTTGCAAATATCCCTCTACTTCGACTGCACTTTGACTGTGCTGCCTGAAAATGAGACGAAATATTAATATTGAACTCCGACATTTTTGCTCCGTTGCAAAAAAGAGATCGTATGAGTGTTAGTTAAAAAGCACAGATTTTTCAAAAAATAAATGACTGACATTTGAGTTTTGGCATTACTTCTGTATAGCTTACTTGGACGCACAAATTCAAATATTGACTGTTTTTACAGTATATAATTACGTAAATTACTACCATCAGTGCTTCAATAAATACCCTAGTAATGGTAATGGATGACATTACCTTGACTCAGTAAGATGAAACAATAGGACAATTCAATGATTAGTAAAATTGCCAGTTTATTTTCCCAGGATTTAGCGATTGATTTGGGGACCGCGAATACTCTAGTTTATACACGACAACGAGGGATAGTGATTCGTGAACCATCAGTTGTGGCAGTACAAAAAGACAACCGTGGACGAATACAGGTTCTCGCAGTTGGTGAGGAAGCCAAACAAATGCTGGGGCGTACACCCGGTTCGATTACGGCGATCCGCCCCATGAAGGATGGAGTTATTTCAGATTTTGATATAACTCAGGAAATGTTGCGTTACTTCATCCGCCAGACTCAAAACAGATTTTCTTTTTTCCGTTTTAAACCGCGGATTATTGTCGCTGTTCCGTCCGGTATTACACAAGTCGAACGAAGGGCAGTCAAAGAAGCAGCAGAATCTGCCGGAGCACGTGAAGTATTTTTAATTGAGGAACCAATGGCCGCGGCACTTGGTGCAGGTTTGCCGGTGACAGAAGCCAGCGGAAGTATGATTGTCGATATCGGTGGAGGTACTACAGAAGTCGCAGTGATTTCGCTTGCAGGAATAGTTTACAGTGATTCCGCTCGTGTCGGCGGTGACAAGATGGACGAAAGTATTACCGAATACATAAAGCAAAAATATAATTTACTGATTGGGGAACGAACAGCGGAGGATATTAAAATCAACATTGGTACTGCCTTCATTAAAGAAGATCCGAAATCCTATGAAGTACGTGGACGTGATCTAGTAACTGGTATTCCAAAAACACTGGTTTTAGGTGAAGAAGAGGTGCTGGAAGCTCTAAGTGACGTTTGTGCACAAATTGTAAAAACTATCCGGAATGCTCTGGAATCAACACCTCCTGAACTGGCGGCAGACATTGTTGACCGCGGTATTGTTTTAGCCGGTGGTGGATCGTTACTTTCCGGAATTGATGATTTGTTGCGTGCTGAGGTCGGCTTACCAGTTTTTCATGCAGATGATCCTCTTACATGTGTTGCGACCGGTACAGGAAAAGTCCTCGATGAAATAGACCTGCTAGCCACGATTGAATTGTCGTCCTAAAAAAAGAAGCTTTAAGCTGGATTAAGTTTTGAAAATTTACAGCTACCGCTTTTAAGCCTTTGTCAACGAATTCAAACAGGCAAAGCCGGCACAGACTCCACCTTCATTAACATTTTCTGCTTTTGTACGTACAAGGTAACCCACATCCTCGTTGCTTTCAACTACACCGTTTTCAGCAAAACAAATTCCATAGCGTCCGATCTCACTCACAGAAGTAAGTGTTTCAGCATAACCGTTAACCACAAGAATTGCCGGATGAGTTTCCGCCTCTATTTTCTCCATTAAAACATAAGCATCTTTTTCTTCCGGATCCATCTCCGTCATTTTTTTTGTAATATCCCTACCAAAATAATTATTGCCACCGCCTTCACGTTGAGGTTTCAGCACATATTTCTCAGGATTCCTCGAAGCCCATTCTGAGGCACTTAACTCTCCGTTCGGAGTTTCTATGATGTCATCTAGTGCATGCATCGCGGCAAAAGTGCTTAAAAATCGTTTAGAAATTGCCTTAGACACAAAAGTAGAAAGGATTTCCGGACGTGTCAGTACTTGTTGAATTTTTTTCATCCCTGCAAGCTGCATCGGTAAATCTGGAACCTGAATTGTCGAAGACGCTTCTATGAGTTGACGTCCTTTTAGAGCTTCGCCTGTGCGAAAATCATCTGGTGTGTAACCGGCACGATAATAAGTAAGGGCTACTCTTTTACCTGCAACAATAAGGTGCCCTTCACGTAGACTGCCGCTCTCATATATTTCAGTTAATGTTTTACGGAGAGTCTGAATTTTGTACTTTTCCCATAAAAGCTGTTCCAGTCCAAGTTGATCAAAACGGTTACTCTCTGCAGGTTGAGAAACCATCAGCATTACCGCGTCGGTTGAACCGTAATCCTGTACTGCTTTTGCGAAAGCATCAACTACAGGAACCAAAGGATTATTTGGAATTATCTGCTTCATTATATTTTGCTCAGATAATGTCTGGTGCAGACGTGCAAGTTGAGTTATTAAAAACGGAAAACTTGCTGAGACTGTATTAAGCTCAACCTGACGCAGTGCTGAAGAAGAGCCCAGTCGACTATTGCTAAGTTCATCCTTGACCAAAAAGAAATCATTACGTTGCACTAGCAGTTGTTTGCTCTGTGTAACTTCCTGCTCTCTTAAGTCCAGTAACATTTTTAAAAAAGGATCGGTTTTAGAAATTGGACTAAGATACTGTGCTATAAATGCCCAATCCTGAGAAACTCGAATCATCAACTCACTAAAATATGAAGTTAATTCAGTCATTTCTTGCAGGTCTGCTGCTGAAATTGAGTATGGGCTCAGTGAAAACGGTGCATGGCTTAGCTGCCCGTCAGGTAAATAATTAAGCATTCCGTAAAGTTTTGCCATCTCAATTGCATTTTCAATTGACTCGTTTTGAACTTGTGTTTGCATCCTATTTTCGGTTATTTTAGATGATTAGAGGCGACGTGGCCGAGTGGTTAGGCAGAGGTCTGCAAAACCTTGTACAGCGGTTCAAATCCGCTCGTCGCCTCCAGTTCCTTTTTTACCTGCCTGGGTGGCGGAACTGGTAGACGCAAGGGACTTAAAATCCCTCGGTGGTAACACCGTGCCGGTTCGAGTCCGGCCCTAGGCACCATTATAATACTACTTGAAGCTTAAAAACCGTTTGCTATTCAGTTGATGGTTTTTATGCCTTCAAAGTAAGACCTCCATCCTTACAATTTAACTCTCTTGCCAAAAGTCTGAAATATATAACTATATATGATTTGCTGCATAGTTCGAATAAAGACAGGTTGTGAACTTTTTAGCGATTTAGGATAATTTGCCTAACCCTATAGCTGTTGTAGCTAAATGCTGAATAAATTAAGTCATATTATAGCTGATTTCGACTAATTTCAACAGTCTGCATTGTTAGGAAAACAGTTCAAATTATTGATTATGTCAATCACTCCGGAATCAGTGAGCTGCAATACGTTTATTTTTCAACATTGATTTCTTCCAATCGAATCTGCTAAATTATTGGCAGAATAAATTTTTTTGCTTAGCACGTAGAATCTAACCTAAAGCTGGATTTGCAGAAAATAGCTTGATTTAAATTATAAACTCAGCTTATAAATCGGTTATGTATCCATACATTAAATTGTTTTTTGGATATAAAAATATCTATATATGAAAATCTGCACAAATATGCAGTTTCAATTCTGGATTTTTTTAAGTATTAAAAGTCTGGATTTATTAACTAGACTAAGTGGCAGGCGGCGTAATGATCTTTGCTCAATTCACGCCATTGTGGAACCTCTGTACGACAGCGCTCTTCTGCCAAGGGACAACGAGTATGAAATTTACAGCCGGGTGGAGGATTGGCTGGACTGGGGATTTCTCCCTCAAGTTTCTGAGATTTACCTCTATCATCCGGATCGAGAGATGGAATTGCCGAAAGCAGCGCCTTAGTATATGGATGGCTGGGGTTGTCAAACAACTTTCGTGTGGGTGCTGATTCAACCAACGTTCCGAGGTACATTACTGCAACATGGTCACAGATATGTGCCACCACACTAAGGTCGTGACTGATAAACAAAAACGTCAATCCCAGTTGGTCTTGCAGTGACTGCAACAGATTAAGAATATCTGCCTGTATCGAAACATCAAGTGCGGCAACACTTTCATCTGCAACCACAAATTTAGGATTACAGACTAAAGTTCTGGCGATCGAGATTCTCTGTCTTTGTCCTCCGGAAAAAGCGTGAGGGAAACGTCTGAGGTGTTCCAGATTTAATCGGCATTTTTCCGCAATATCCCTCACCCTTTCGTCTGTTTCTTCACGGGTTTTAGTCAGTCCCATAACCTCAAGCGGTTCTGCGATTATATCACGGACTGTCATGCGCGGACTTAGTGCAGCATAGGGATCTTGAAAAATCAATTGAGCCAGTTTGCGGTAGTTTTTAAGCTCCTTTTTTGCCAGGCTGCCTACATCGTAGTTTACATCACTATCATCAAAAGTTATCTCTCCTGAACTAATGTGAACCGCTCTCAGGATTGCTTTTCCTAGAGTAGTTTTACCTGATCCGGATTCTCCCACAAGTCCGTAAAACTGACCCGGCATGATGTCAAGTGAGACATCATTGACGGCACTCAGCATCGGTGGTTTCCCAAAAAGAGTACGTCCTAGCGGAAATTCCACATTCAGCTTATTGATACGTATGAGCGGCTTTTCAGTCATGCGGTCTTTCCTGTTGAGTCCACAGCAAAACATGAGACAGAATGATCTTGCCCAACATTTGTACGCTGCGGTATGGAAGAATCGCAACGGTCGGCCAAAATTTCCGGACAACGGGTGTGAAAAACGCATCCGGGTGGACGTTCCAGAGGACTGGGAATGTCGCCAGGAATTGGAGTTAATGGTTCATCAAGAGCATCAAGTTTGGGTAAAGCGTTCAGCAATCCTTTTGTATAAGGATGCGAGGGAGAATGCAGAACTTCCCGTACAGGACCGCTTTCGACGATACGGCCGAGGTACATCACAGCGACTCGGTCTGCAACCTGGGCAATAACGCCCAGATCATGGGTGATAAAAAGAATTGCCATTCCAAATTCCTTTACAAGATCTTTCATCAGATCCAGAACCTGAGCTTGTATTGTCACATCAAGTGCAGTGGTAGGTTCATCCGCAATCAGAACTTTCGGTTTGGTCGAAAGTGCCATTGCGATCATCGCTCTTTGCCGCATTCCTCCTGACAATTCAAAAGCATACTGATGAAAACGCATACCGGCATCGGATATTCCGACGCGTTCCAGCATTTCAACGGACAGTGCGGCGGATTCCTTCTTCGTCATTGAAGTGTGTATCATTAACTGTTCAACCATCTGGGCACCAATTGTGATTGCAGGCGCAAAACTTGCCATCGGTTCCTGGAAGATCATCGAAATTGCACCTCCACGAACAACAACCAGTTCGCGGGGATTCTTAAGTGAAAGAACATCCACTCCCCCGCTTTCTAGTTCCAGCTTGATGCTGCTTTCAGGACTATATACCGAATTGGAAGGATTAAGATGCATTAACGACTTTGCCGTGACCGATTTTCCAGATCCTGATTCTCCGACCAGCCCCAGAACCTCACCTTCGTTGATTTCAAAAGAAACGTTTTCAACAGCAGTTATCAGACCTTCGTCAGTCCTGAATTGCAGATTAAGATTTTCGACTTTCAGCAGACTCATTTCTTAACGTGAGAATAAGGATCAGAAGCATCACGCAAGCCGTCACCGACAAAGACGAAAGCCAGCACAAAGGCAATAAAAAAGATAACTGGAATAAAGTACCATTGGTAATTGAGCAAAACATCAGCTTTGGAAACATTCTGCATCAATGCACCCAGCGAATTTACCGGATCAACTAGGCCGAGGCCAATGAAACTGAGGGCGGTTTCAGAACGTACCATGTACGGGAAAGTGATCATCAGATCAACGATAATGTAGCTCGTGAAGCTTGGTAGAAGGTGTTTTCGTATAATATGTCCCGAAGAGGCTCCGCATAGTTCTGCCGCCAAGACATATTCCTGACTGCGTTCGCTGAGAAGATGAGTACGGATGCGACGTGCCAGAGTTGGCCAACCGATCAGTCCAAGAATGGTAGCAATGAAAAAGAATCGTGTTTCTGCACTCCACTCATCCGGCATAAATGCGGCCAGTGCCATGAAGAGTGGAATTGGAGGTACTGTCCGTACTGCATCAGTAATCATTTGCAGAACAGAATCAATCCAACCTCCAAAATAACCGGCAATTCCACCGATCACCAGCGCCAGAACAAAAGCAATGAAGACTCCCATTGATCCAACCGCGAGGGAAGTGTAGATAGCGTGCAGTGTGCGAGAATAAATGTCCTTGCCGCTGCTGTCTGTTCCAAAGAGGTGGATGCCTCCTCTGTCTGTACCAAAGAGGTGTGTCTTAAAAGTTAAAGTTTGAAGATCCACATCAAATATTTCCCACGGTAAATCCCAATTGATATCAATAAAACTATATTGCCATCCTTCTACAAAGAATTTCACGTAGTAACGTTCTTCACGATCAATTGAGATTACCCAGCGAAAGTTAGTTTTAAACGAGCGCTCACGGTTCGTTCCATAGATGAAAGGTCGGAAGGAAAAACCATTTTCATCCCAGAATTTCGGAATTTGAGGAGGACCATTCTCGTACTGTTTGTCACGACCAGCCATTGATGGGGCATATGGTGAAAGGAATGGGGCAAATAGTCCTATCAGGATCATTATTGTCAATACCCATCCGGCAACCATCGCCGTACGATTGCTTTTGAAGCGTGCCCGAATCAACTGCCCCTGCGAAGCAGTAAAATAATTTTCTTTAAGTTTTTGATTTGTTTCAGTTTGTTTGGTTTTTTTGAAAATCCCCATATGCTTATCCAATCAGTCCCTTTCTGACACGTGGATCCATAAGAGCAAGAAGGATATCAGTCACGAAGTTCACAAATACAATGCTAGCGGTCAGTAGGAAAATGATGGCACCTGCAAGCTGTTGATCATTGGAACGTGCCAGAGCCTCTATCAGTAACGCACCGGCCTCAGTGAGGGTCAGTATCAGTGCTACAACCGGTAGTTCATTAAAAATACGGTTAAGGTCGAATCCAAGTGAATTGATCACCGGTCCCAGCGAATGCCGGGCGGGGTAACGCCATAGCAAGGTTCTGCCGAAAACACCTCGTGCAGAAGCGGCCGTGACATACAATTTTCCTATTTCATCGAGCATCAGTGCCCTAACTGTCTGCATCGCAAAAGCTGTCGCAGACCAGCCGAGAATGAATATCGGCAACCAGGCGCGTGACATAAAATCCATAAATTTCGCGAACGACCACGCAGCATCACGGAACTCCTTGGAGAAAAGTCCCGTCAAAGAATCTCCAAATAGTACTGTAGAAGTAAGCATAATAATCAACGCCAGGAGGAAATTCGGCAAGGCAAGGCCAAGGTAGCTGATAAAACGGAGTGCGTTGTTAGCAAATTTATTTTTGGTTGAAGCTGAATAAATACCAACCGGAATGGCAATGATGTAGGAAACAATCAAAGCAGAAAGCGCAATTCCAAGACTGATCCAGAATTTATCACTCAGCAACTGATTGATATTGAGGCGGAGAATGCAACTGTCACCAAATTCACCCTTGAAAAACACTTTGCCAACCCAAGTACCCCAGCGTATGACGAAAGGTTTGTCCAGTCCGAGGCGGCGTTCTTCTGCCTGAATGTCTTCAATTGTGATTGTTTGTCCTTGGGTATTTTTGAAGGCAATATAACGTTCAGCACAGTTTCCAGGCACCATTTCCATCAACGTAAACACAATCAGTGAGACTGCAAACAACGTGAACAGTGACATCACTGCCCGCATAAAAGTGAATTGTAGAAATTTTAGCATGAAAAATTTCGAACAGGAAAAAAAAAGGCCGGGCAATTGACTTAGCCCGGCCTTTTCAGTTCAAGTATTGTCAAACGTTATTCGTCCAAGTACCACTGTGTTCCGCGGTAAGGATATGTTCGGTAATACTCATAGGAGTGCGTCTTGAACTCTACAAAGTTCTTGAGCGCATTTCGGTGATAAACTGGAGCCGGTGCTTGGGCGATTCCAATTTTCAACAGGTTAGTCACTGTGTTCTTCACCATTCGTTCTCCAAGTTCTTCAAACCGTGGAGAACCAATTTTTGTAGATTGGAACTCGTTAATATCTTCAATCAGTTGCATGACATAAGCCGGAGGCTTTACACCCTTGCTTCCTTTTGAGTCAACATATTCAGCCCACAGCATGCCTGTACGGTGACCAAAATAGCCTTCATACGGAGGGACCCAAAGCTCATTGTTGCCTAACACGATGGCCAGCGGTTGCCCGGAACGCCACATGCCAGCATCAAGCTGGTTTGAAGATTGTGCAGAACGATACTCGTCCGGAGTGACTTCTTT
>JAPKDT010000212.1 GCA_028822475.1 SAR324 cluster bacterium | reverse complement strand
AATTAGGGGCTTAATAAAGAGCTTTTAATCAGCTGAATGGTGAATGTTCATTATCAGCTTATCACCCCCTCATTTGTAAGGATGAGGACGCTGCGAAATCCTGCATGGATGCGGTTTTGAAGGCAATAATAGGCTCTCACATGAAGTGAGGGTTTTTTAACACGCACAATGGAGGACATTATGTCTTTGCGAGTAAACCATAATATGAGCGCATTAAACGCTCACAGGAACGTTGTTAAAAATGCTGACGTTCAAGCAAAAACCATGGAGAAACTATCTTCTGGTTTAAAAATAAACCGTGCTGCAGATAGTCCTGCGCAATTGCAGATTTCAGAAAATCTGCGTGCACAGTCTGCGGGACTGAATCAAGCTATCGATAATTCCGAGATGGCAGTTTCGCTGATGCAAACAGCGGAAGGCGCACTTGAAGAAGTCAGCAGCGCACTGATTCGAGCACGTCAATTGGCTGTTCATGCAGGCAACGAAGGTGCCAACGATCCAAATATGCTCGAGGCGGATCAAAGTGAAATTAATAATATCCTAGAGCAAGTTAACCGTATTGCAACAAGTACGCAGTATGGTCATAACTATTTGCTTGATGGAAGTCGGTCAGGTAATGGAGTAACAACCGGAGATAATCTGGAATTTGTCGGAGCAACTACTGAAGCACACAGTTCTGGTGTAGGTGGTTATTCAGTCAATATCAGTAACGCAGCGAGTCGGGCCAATCATACTGGTTCAGTAGCTTTGACTCAAGATATTATTGATTCCGGTGAGCAAATTACTGTTTCAGAGGGTGGAAGGACTGTTAACTTTTTAACAGAAAAAGGAAAGACAGTCGAACAGACCCTGAATGATCTGAGTACGACAATTAGTGATGCAGGATTAGCGCTTGATTTAATCAGACCTTATCCTCCTGTGACTGACGGAAATGTGCCTCAGGCTGTTTCATTCAGACACAAGGAATTCGGCAGCGAACATACTTTTCAGGTTGCAAGTAATACAGCTGGACTAGTATCTAACGACTCAAATGTTAGCGTAAAAGTCGAAAATGGTACTGATGTCGCCGGTGAAATAAACGGTGAAACATCACACGGAAAAGGTCAGGTTTTGACTGGATCCGACGGTTCAGGTACTGCTGAAGGAATTAAGGTTCGTTATACCGGTGAAGCAGCCCCTGAAAAAGCACCTTTGCTTGACTCAAATGGTCAACAACAAGTCGGAGCAGATGGCATACCTCTGAATGAAGCAGGAAGTGCTGGAACGGTTACTTTTTCGCAGAACTCATTGACCTTTCAAATTGGTGCTAATGCTGATCAGCATTCTGAAATATCGTTGAGAAGCATCAAAACCAATGATTTGGGTAGAGGTGAGAAAAATAGTTCAAACTTCAAGTCTTTAGCTGAAATTTCGGTGATGAACTCTGATCAGGCTCAAGATTCTATCAGGGTTATCGACCAGGCAATTGAGGAAGTTAGTGTGTCACGTGGTAAGATGGGTGCGTTCCAGAAGAACAATCTGGAAAGTAACCTGAATTACCTCCGGGTTGCACATGAAAATACTGTCAGTTCGGAATCAGTAATTCGTGATGCGGATATGGCTGAACAAATGGCAACATTTACCCGGAATCAGATCATGATGGAAGCAAGTACTTCCATGATGGCACAGGCAAATCAGAATTCTATGACTGTGTTAAAGTTGATAGGGTAGTCTTTAAGACATGTGGACAGGAAAAACTCATTCGTTTTTCTGTCCACAATCCTCATGTTTAATAATCAGCGCCCTGTGTTACGAAAGTAATACAGGGTTCCTGCCTCGCTACCGACTATCAAATCCAAATCACCATCATTATCCAGATCAACAAAAACTGGATTCCCTCCAACAGGTAATTTCAGTTCCTTAAAATATTCTGGAGAAGGTTTCCAGTTAATTGAGCCTGCTTTTTCAAGATCAAGCTGAAAGCTGTGCATTATTCCTGAATCAGAGCCAACAATCAATTCGGGTTGTTTATCATTATTTAGATCTGCAATTATCGGTATTGCACCGAGACCAACGTCCAGATTTAAATACTTACGTCTCTCCAGTTCGAAACGGTAATTTTTACTGATTCCTGTACGTTCATATTTGTAGAGCTGCCCCAAAAAATTCCCAACAAGAAGATCATTTACACCATCTGCATTTAAATCAAGAACAGCAGGGACAGAGTTTCTTCCGCCGGTGACACCGATAAACGGTGTGGGATTGTAGACGAAATCTGCGATCTCAAAATTTCCTTTATTTTCCCAGTACTGAATGCTACCTTGTTGATTCCCTACAAGCAGATCTAAATCCGTATCTCCATCTAAATCCGTAAAAACCGGTGCGGAATTCTTTCCTCCCCGATAATCAAGGAAGTTGTTGCTTTCCAAAATCCATTCAGCATCTACAGAGTTTTGTTCACGACGGTAATATCTCAGTTCTCCGGACTTGTTTCCAACAATTAAATCAAGATTGTTGTCTCCATCTATATCCATAAATGCCGGAAAAGCACGGCGGCCAAGTTCCAGGTTACCGTACCTCGCACTGACAAATTCAAATTTCGGTTCTATTGGTTCATTTTCTTCCGGATCCTTTTCTGAAACCGGAGCCTCAAAGGAAATATTTTCATCAAGCTGCTGCTCTTTCTCCTCTTCAACCTCCAGCGTGTTTTCGGAGAGAACTAATATGCTTACTTTTTTAGTATCATCTTTTGTAATTATGCCGCCATTCTTCCAAAACAGCAGATTTCCTTCCTCATCTCCCAGTATTAAATCTGATTTGTTGTCTCCGTCAAAATCCGCAAAATGTGGTGTGCTATAGCTGATGCTCTTGATATTTTGCCAGTGTTCAGCTTCCAGATTCCATCCACGCAATGCAGGAGATCTTTCGGGCGGTATATGGCTTCGCAGACTTAAAAATCCTTCACGCCCACCAACGACGAGATCAGGATGTTTATCAGAGTTCCAGTCCCAAAAAGTTGGAGCCGCGTTGCCTTTCAACTGTATTCCTGAAATACGCGTATTAAGCAGCACAAAATGAGGTGCTGTTTTACTTCCCTGATTTTCATAGTAAATAATCAAACCTTTGCTATTTCCAACAAGCAGATCCAGATCAGCATCTCCATCCATGTCCTGCAGTAAAGGAGTACTGAAACTCCCAACGTCAATTTGCGAAATATTAACGTCATGTACGATCCAATTTGGTTTTTTTGCAGAACCACGGTTGAGTAGCAATTCTAATTTGCCACGTTTATTTCCGCTGATGATGTCTAAATCACCATCTGCATCAATATCTGCTAAAACAGGTGAACTGTATTGTCTTTTATTTTTATTAAGAGCAGGAAAATGGATGGGATACCAGTCAGTTCCGCTCTCAGCTCTGTTTTCAAACGCAAATATTTCTCCAGAACGACTGCCCAATAGAATATCGAGGCGACCGTCTTTGTTCCAGTCACCACTTGTGATGATGGAATGGCGCTCACTGCCACTTAAACTCTCTATCTTAAAAAAGTTTCTACTGGCTAACCAGAGTTGATTCCTCGTAATAACTCCCTGTAATTTAAGTTTTTCAATTTCCTTATTTATTATAGGAGTTTCAGCTTCTTTTCCCCCTTCTGCAGTAGCAGGATCTGTTTGC
>JAPKDT010000211.1 GCA_028822475.1 SAR324 cluster bacterium | reverse complement strand
AGTATTACCGACGTCTCCGGAATCAAAGTAGGACACGCGCAGGACATGAAATTGATGAGCGGAACTACAGTAGTTCTTCCGGACGCCGCAGCAGTAGCCGCGGTTGACTGCAGGGGAGGAGGTCCCGGAACACGTGAAACCGATGCCCTTCATCCGGCAAATCTGGTTGAAGAGGTACACGCTGTAGTGCTCAGCGGTGGTTCTGCAATGGGACTGGATGCGGCCGGCGGAGTTGCGGCCTGGTTAAAAACACAAGGACGCGGATTTCTGGTAGCAAAAGATGTTTCGGTGCCTATAGTTCCGGCGGCAATTCTCTTTGATTTACTCAACGGCGGCGAAAAATCCGCAATGGATGAGCATACTTATTTTGAGTTTGGGAAAAAAGCTGCGGTTAACGCGGGCTACGAATGTCCGCTGGGCAATGTCGGTGCGGGAACCGGAGCAAAAGCCGGAAAACTTAAAGGTGGTATCGGAACAGCTTCCCTCCAGCAAAATCCGGATATTTCTGTTGAAAAAGGTTTTACAGTGGGTGCCTTAGCAGCGGTAAATCCATTCGGTTCGGTAACACTACCTGGACTACCGGATTTCTGGGCCTGGCCTTTTGAACGAAACGCAGAGTATGGCGGCAGAGGTGCACCAAAAGTTTTTTCCGCAAAAGGTGAAAAATCCGAAATAAACAAAATTAACGAATTAGCACTCGATTTTGATTTCGAAAGTCCTTTCAAAGATGCAGAACCTTCCTCCGGAAATGCTGACAAATCCGGAACTGCTGCTTTTGTGAATAGTGTCTCCACTAATACCACTCTTTGCATTGTCGCGACTGATGCTACACTCACCAAGGCACAGGCACAGCGGGTTGCGATCATGGCGCAGGATGGTTTTGCGCGTGCTATTCGACCCGTTCACACACCTTTTGACGGAGACACCGTCTTCGTTTTGGCCACAGGGAAAATTCCACTTTCAAAAATGCCGCCGATCGACATCGCTCGCTTGGGAATGATGGCCGCGGATTGTGTCGCACGCGCCATTGCCCGTGGTGTTTTTGCAGCTGAATCTTTAGGTGTCTGGCCTAGTTATAGGAATTCCGTACAATAATAATTATATTTGCAATTTAATTAAGTTTTTGTAATGATACACCTTCTTCTTTTTAATCACCTTCCGCAGGGAGGTCTTTTTTATATTTTAATTTTTCCAGAGAAATCATGAAACATATCATTCAAAAATATGCAAAAGTTTTGCTGATCAGTGGGTCCGTACTGATCTTTTCCGGATCTGCCTTTGCCGGAAAAACACATTTGACGATGGGTATGGTCTTAGAACCGCCTCATCTTGACCCTACCGCTGGAGCTGCGGCCGCGATTGACGAAGTAGTTTATGCCAACGTTTTTGAGGGGCTGACACGGATCAACCAAAGCGCGGAAGTCCTTCCGGCACTGGCGGAGTCGTGGAAAATTTCCGCAGACGGACTGACCTACACATTTAATCTCCGCAACGGAGTTAAGTACCATGATGGTTCGGCATTTAATTCAGCCGATGTCGTTTTTTCATTGGACCGTGCAAGGTCGGAAAAAAGTACAAATGCTCAAAAAACACTTTTCGCCGCGATTACAGATGTAAAAGCACAAGGTGCAAATACAGTGGTTGTCACTTTGAAAACGCCAACCGGAAACTTCCTCTTCAACATGGGTTGGGGCGATGCTGTGATTGTAGATTCAGCTAGTGCAGGATCAAACAAGAGTAAACCTGTAGGTACCGGACCTTTTGCTTTCAAACGCTGGGTCAAGGGTGACCGTATTGAGTTGGTACAAAACACAAATTACTGGGGTGAAAAACCTGCGCTTAAATCTGCAACTTTCAAAATCATTCCTGATCCTGCGGCCGCTGTTGCTGCATTGATGGCCGGAGATGTGGACGCTTTTGCCAATTTTCCTGCACCTGAAATGGCAGCCCAATTTCAAAGCGATTCACGTTTCACTGTAAAAGTTGGCAGTACTGAGGGAGAAACAATCCTCTCCACTAACAACCTGCAAAAACCATTTGATGATCTTCGCGTTCGTCAAGCCATCGCCCACGCCTTAAACTCGCAGGAAATAATTGACGGTGCAATGTTTGGTTTTGGAACTCCAATCGGAACTCATTTTGCCCCACATCATGCTGCTTACGTTGACCTGAGGGGAACTTATCCGCATGATCCGGAAAAGGCGAAGCAACTCCTTGCAGAAGCAGGATTTCCAAACGGATTCAAAGCGACTATCAAATTGCCGCCACCGAGTTATGCAAGACGTGGAGGAGAAATTGTTGCAGCGCAACTGGCTAAAGTCGGTATAAAACTGGAGATAATTCCTGTAGAGTGGGCACAGTGGCTGGATCAGGTTTTCAAAAATAAAGATTTTGACCTGACCATTGTCTCGCACACAGAACCAATGGACATCAGTATTTACACACGGCCAAAATATTATTTTCAATACCGTAATCCAGGTTTCAATGCAGTCATTGAGGACTTGAATGTCACTGCAGACCCTAAGAAACGTTATGCGTTAATGGGCGCCGCGCAGGCAATTCTCGCAAAAGATGCCGTTAACGGTTTCCTTTTTCAATTGGCGAAGCTCGGAATCTGGAACAAAAACGTGATGGGACTCTGGGAAAACAGCCCCGTTCAAGCCAATGATTTGACCGGTGTAAGCTGGAATAATTAGTAACACAAAAGGCGTTTCAGCAAAATCACTGGAACGCCATCCTTTCCAAGTTAAATGACATTCTTCCTCGCAAAACGGCTCTTTGCTTTGCTCATTACTTTGCTGGTGGCCTCACTGGTAATTTTTTTGCTGCTGGAAATTCTTCCCGGTGATCCGGCATCAATCATACTTGGAATCGGTGCGCAGGAAGACACGTTGGCTGCCCTCAGGACAGAAATGGGGCTCGATCTTTCTGCTCCGGAACGCTACTTCCACTGGATCAACGGCATATTAAGTGGTGATTTTGGGCGTAGCTACACTTATGACACTCCTGTTTCCTCATTGATTTTAGAGCGCCTCTCCCTCAGTTTACCACTGGCTTTGTTGGCCATTTCTCTTTCCACCTTACTGGCCATACCTTTGGGAGTCCTGGCTGCCGCAAATCATAAGCGTATAGCTGATACGGGAATTATGGGCTTTGCACAATTAGGAGTCGCGGTGCCAAATTTCTGGTTTGCGATTCTGCTAATTTTATTTTTTTCAGTCAAACTGGGCTGGTTTTCAGCAGGAGGTTTCGCCGGCTGGGAAATGGGTTTGGTTCCCGCACTCAAATCTTTGACCTTACCCGCTATTGCCCTGGCCCTTCCACAGGCTGCAATTTTAGCACGAGTTACACGTTCTGCGGTTTTGGAAACTGTACGTGAAGATTTTGTGCGCACCGCACGTGCAAAAGGGCTCAGCAAGAATGCCGCGCTTTGGAAACACGCGGTTAGAAATGCCCTGATTCCGGTAGTCACAATACTCGGTTTACAAATATCTTTTTTACTGGCGGGAACGATCATCATAGAAAATGTTTTTTATCTGCCAGGTCTGGGGCGCCTCCTTTTTCAGGCAATTTCGCAAAGGGATTTGGTGGTAGTTAAGAACATTGTCATTTTACTGGCTGCAACGGTAGTTACTGTCAATTTCCTAGTTGACATGTTTTATGTGGCACTTGACCCAAGATTACGTGGAGGTGGCGCATGAATGAATCGAGGTTGAGTGAAT
>JAPKDT010000210.1 GCA_028822475.1 SAR324 cluster bacterium | reverse complement strand
CAGTATTTGATCATCAAAAAACAGCATATTTTTACACAACAAATTTATGATTCTAGAAATTAATGGACTTGATAAGTCTTTTCCACAGGCCGGTCATGGCCAAATCGAAGTTCTGAAAAACTTAAATCTTGAAGTTCATGAAGGAGAGACGGTAGCGGTTGTTGGACAATCCGGAAGCGGAAAATCCACTTTATTGTCTCTGCTGGCTGGACTGGACCGTCAAACTTCCGGATCACTGCGTATACGTGGTATGGAAATTTCTGAAATGAGTGAGGTGAAACTGACTCAATTTCGTGCTGAAAACATCGGGATAATTTTTCAGCAGTTTTATTTAATGCCGCACCTGACTGCATTGGAAAATGTCAGCCTGCCTTTGGAAATGTTTGGACAAGAAAATAGTATAGAACACGCACAAGAGGCACTGCTGCAGGTGGGACTTGCGGAGCGGGAAAAACATTTTCCACATCAACTCAGTGGTGGAGAATCACAAAGGGTGGCCATTGCCAGAGCAGTTGTTATCCGTCCTTCAATTCTGCTTGCAGACGAACCTACAGGAAATTTGGACAATGCAACAGGAGT
Organism: SAR324 cluster bacterium; assembly: GCA_028822475.1. Taxonomy (GTDB): domain Bacteria; phylum SAR324; class SAR324; order SAR324; family NAC60-12; genus Arctic96AD-7. Next base: position 3,171 of record JAPKDT010000210.1, on the reverse strand, counting down.
ACAGGTAGCAAATTTGCTTTTCGATCTGGTGAAAAATACTGGGACGACCCTGCTGCTTGTAACACATAACACAGAATTGGCACAGCGATGTTCAAGGCAGTTGACGCTTCATTCAGGAACCTTTAAATGAAAAATCCGTCATTCTTTTTCTGGCCAAAACTGGCATTGAGGGAGTTATTGAATAATCGGCGCTTCAGTCTCTTTTTCCTTTTTAATCTGGCCCTCGGCCTGGCCGGATTTATTGCTTTAGACTCCTTCAAAGAATCTCTGGATACTCATTTGGGTCGGAACTCACAAGCCATTCTCGGAGCAGATATTGCCTTGACCAGCTTTGTTCCGTTTGAAGAAAAAACTTTGAATATCCTGGAATCTCAGTTACCTGATAATACATTATCCACACGAAAAATAAGTTTCTTCACCATGGTGGCAACTAAGGATCAGTCACGTCTGGTTCAGGTCACAGGTATAGAACAGGACTATCCGTTTTATGGAAAAATGATTTTGAAAAATGTCGGTTCAGTGGATCCTGAGAAACTGAAGCAAAGCTTGGATTTATCTGGAGAAGCCTGGGTTTATCCGGAACTGCTGTACATGTTGGAACTTAATGCAGGCGAGTATATCAAAATTGGAGAGCAAAGTTTCCGCATTGCAGACTCAGTTATAGTTGACCCTAGCAGTTCATTTTCATCATTCGGACTTGCTCCCCGTATTTATCTCGGTTACTCCCACATGGAGGAAACTGCTCTTTTGACAAAAAAAAGCAGAGTAAGCCATCAGCGTTTGTATCGAGTTCCGGAAGGTACTGACTTGTCTGGTTTAGTGGATAAACTGCAAAAACAAATAAACAAACTTGACGGTTCAGATTCAAAAATAAGAATACTGACACATAAAAGAGCCGGTAACAATCTGGGACGCCTGATGGGTTACTTAAACGATTATATGGGTTTGGTAGCCATGATTGCAGTTTTTCTGGCAGGAATTGGTGCAGCATATCTTTTTCGCAATTATCTTGTCAACCGATTTCGGGAAATGTCAATAATGATGAGCCTGGGGGCAACCCGTCAGCAAACTTACCGGATGGTATTGTGGCAACTGGGATTATTGGGAACTGGTGCTGCGCTGCTTGCGATAATTTTTTCATTAGGAATTTTGCCTCTTTTACCACTACTGCTGAAACAATTTCTGCCAAGCGGTTTCGAAACACACGTAAATTTGAGCAGTATGTTATTTGCGTTAGTTCTGGGGGGAGTTGGAAGCCTGGTCTTCTGTTTACCCGTTTTGTCCAGAATTCGCCTGGTACAGCCGCTTCAGCTTTTTCATGGCAAAATAGGCAGTCATGAGGTTAAGGATAAGATCTGGCGTCAAGGTCTGAGCTACCTGCCGCTGTTGGTATTGTCCTGGGGCTTGTCTGTCTGGCAGTCACACTCATGGGTGGTGGGCAGTACTTTTGTGGGAATGCTGCTGTTTGCGATTTTACTGCTGGGTAGTGTGGCCTGGGGGATTTTAATACTTGCAGGAAAACTTAGTCAGGTTTCAGGCGAAAGGACTACTGCAGGAAGAACTATGAAACGTCTTGCTTTCAGGAATCTTGAACGTAACCGTACAGGTGTTATTTCATGTTTTCTGGCACTTGCTTTAGGAACTTTGCTGATAAATTTGATTCCACAAATTTATCAAGGTTTGCAGGAAGAAGTTTCACGTCCTGAAGACTTTCGTATACCAAGTTTGTTTCTGTTTGATATTCAGCCGGATCAAATTGATGACCTGCAAAGTGTTTTAGGCCAGGAAAATGCGCAGTTGAACTACCTCTCACCGATGGTCAGAGCAAGTCTGGTAAAAGTAAATGGTGAGGCATTTGAGTTAAACAATGATGAGTCACCCGTTACACGTGAACAGGAACGTGAGCAGCACATTCGGAGGCATATTTTTAATTTGTCATATCGTACAGAGCTGTCAAATGCAGAATATATTGTGTCAGGAAAAGCATTGACGATAATTTATGATTGGGAATCTACTGTGCCGGCGGAAGTTTCCCTTGAACAAAAGTTTGCTGAAAGGATGGGATTAAAGTTGGGTGATCTGTTGACATTTAACGTTCAGGAAATTGAAGTTGAAGCAAAAGTCGTAAACCTGAGAAGGGTGAAATGGAACAGCTTTCAGCCTAATTTCTTCATCCTTTTTCAAACTGGTGTACTGGAAGATGCCCCAGCTACGTTTTTAGCTTCGCTGGGTGGCTTGGATAAAACTCGCAGGCTGCAACTCCAAAACCAGATTGTAAAAGAATTTCCCAATGTTTCTGTGATTGATGTAACCAGAATGGTTAAACGTGTACTGAATATTTCAGATCAAATGGTTTTAGCTCTTAGGTTAATGGCCTATCTGTCCATTTTGGCTGGTCTGGTGGTGGTTTTTTCGATTGCCCGTCACGAAGTGGAAGGCCGGCTTTGGGAATTGAACCTGCTTAAGGTACTTGGTGCACGATTTCAAGACATCCAAAAGATGATACAGATTGAATTTGCAATAATGGGAATCTTTGCAGGCTTTTTCGGAGTTGCTGTCAGTTTGGCAATTTCCTATGGACTTGCTTGGTGGTTTTTTGAAAACCTCTGGAAATGGACCTGGCAGATTAGTTTGGCCAGTGTTATCGGAGTTACATCTTTAAGTGTTGGAGTAGCTTGGTTGGCTACTCAGCGTACCCTCAGAAGTTCTCCGCTTTCTTTGTTGAGGTGTGCCTGATTTTTTTGAACGTCAAAAAACTTTGCTGCTCTCAATTTAAAGTATTTTGAATGGTGTGCAGGAAACCAAAGGCTGAATTCCAAGTTAGAAACAGTTAATTGTTACTCATCCAACTTCATGTGCAGCAATATAACGTTCCTTAAAAATGGTCTCTCGCGTCAAGAGGCTTTTTGGTCTATACGTTAGGCTGATTCCCACGCCTAATGTGAAAACAGGTAAAGCCATCCAGGCCCAGCCTATCAGGGGATTGATGAAAACACGAATTGTAACAGATCCCTTTTCACCACCGTTTTCGCTCGAAAAAATGAGATAGAGGTCTTCCATGAAAGAGCGAAGAATTGCAACTTCTGTAAGTGGCTGTGGTTGAGTTGGATAGAAACTTTTTGCGGGTTTCATCTCTTCAAGAAAATTTCCATCTGTATCGAATACTTTAAT
>JAPKDT010000209.1 GCA_028822475.1 SAR324 cluster bacterium | reverse complement strand
CCAAACAAGCCGGGTGATTTGAAGGAATCATTCAATTGGGTTTCACCAGACAGAATGCAGGATAAGTACTGGCCGACAGAGATTCCGGAATTCAAACCCTTAGCTCAGAAAATTCTACGTATCGCAAATCTGCTTTCCCTCGATTTTCTGTACAAGTTTGAAAATATTTTGAGTTTACCTAAAGGCTGGTTGGTTGAGAATCACATTGATGGAGCTTCCACGATCAGGATCATAAAATATCCCTCTCACAAAGGTGAAATAAAGCAGGAGCAGCTAAGAGGTAATGAACATACAGATTATGGTTCAATCACCTTGCTCTGGAGATTTGATGATGTATCAGGACTGCAGGTTTTTGATAGAGAAAAGGACGGATGGTTTGATGTACCAATCGTTGAAAATTCGATAGTCGTGAATATAGGAGACATGTTTCAAAGATGGAGCAATGACAAATTTAAGTCTACGCCACACAGGGTAGTGAATGCAGACATGAATCGAACTAGATATTCAATGCCTTATTTTGTTGATCCAGGCCGGGATGTGATCATCAGCAACCTGACGAACGAAGCAGACAAATATCCGCCTATTAACGCCTATGCATATCTCAAGTGGCGGCTAGCTCAGTCTTATACAGATGAAAGTTACGTGCAGAATGAAGAGGTCAATAACGAAGGTGTTCAACATCTTCCAAATTACTAGACTCAGTTAGAATATTATTAATAAAGTGATTCCGTATTTTTGACACCACGAACTATGAACTGAGCGCTCAAAGCTGAATAATCCCCCGTTAATTATAAGCTCATCTATCCTAAAAACAATATGAAAAACTCTATGCCTGAACTGGAGCGTCCGGCGTTTTCAGTGCAAGACTTAATTCCGTTGCTGGAAGAAAACTACGGACTTTGCTGTACACTGGAAGAACTTCCGGGAGAGAGGGACCGTAATTATCTGGCTCAAGAAAAAAATGGAGAAACTTATGTTTTGAAGATTTCAAATTCCTGTGAAACTCTCGAATTTTTGCAGGTTCAGAATGATGCGCTTGAACGTTCCGCAAAGCTGCTTGAACCGGGTAGAATTCCCAAAATATTTCCGCACAAAAATGGTGAGCCACTCTCACGTGTCCGTTCCGGAGTGGGCAGTCAGCACTGGATGCGTCTGGTACACTATGTTGATGGACTGCCGATGGCAGAGTACCGACCACATACTAGAGACTTTCTGCTGGAACTGGGCAGAATGTGCGGAACGGTGACAAAGGCGCTTCACGAAATACCCGCACCACCGTCTTCCCACACGTTGCTGTGGGAGATGCATAATGTGCAGGAAACTCTGGAAGAATATATGCCATGGATCAAGGACGAAAAACTGCTTAGCTGGGTCAAAACGTCGCTCGATTTATACAGCCAAACAATGGAACCTCTGGAGTCAAAATTAAGGTGCGGTTGGATTCATAATGACTTCAACGATTACAATGTTCTGGTTGTACCAAAAATCAGCGTAAATCCGGATTTAGGATTGATCGATTTTGGCGACATGACACATTCCTACCTCGTAGCTGAAGCTGCAGTGGCCTGCGCTTACGCGATGCTGGACAAGCCGGATCCTCTTGAGGCAGCGGTATTGTTGATACGCGGATTTGATCAGCACTTCCCTCTTGAAGAAAAAGAGCTTGAAATACTGTTTCCGATGGTAATGATGCGTCTTTGTCTGACTCTTACTCTGGGCACATTTCAACAACAGAATGATCCTGAAAATGAATATCTAGGTATCAGTCAGAAACCAGCCCGTGAATTACTGGAACGCTTACAGGAAGTAAATCCGCGTTATGCGCATTATCTTTTCAGGGACTCTTGTAATATGGAAGCATTTCCTGGTTCATCTGAATTCCGGAACTGGTATAAAAAGGCGGAGGGTTCGTTTCATTGCCTGCTTGGAGAGGCTCTAAATCCAGAAAATACTGTTGTGCTTGATCTTAGCGTAGGCAGTTCTCTTTCAGCAAAAATGGAGGACGTGTCTTTGGAAAAACAAGTGGAAATTATGGACTCATATTTACGCGAAAATAATGCGGAGATTGGAGTTGGAAAATATGCTGAGGCCCGTTCATTCTATTCTGCAAAAGAATTTCTGAATAACTCAATTGATGGTGAAGAAAAGAGAACAATACACCTTGGAATTGACGTTTTTGCACCTTCCGGAACTTCCATTTATACGCCAATCGATGGAGTAGTACATCAGCTTCAGGATAATCAGAGCGAGCTTGATTATGGACCGACGGTGATCCTCAGACATAAAATTACGGACGGTCCCGAGTTTTACACTCTTTATGGTCATCTGGGCCGTGAATGTCTGAAGCAACTGGAAATTGGACAAGTGATCAAAGGAGGAATACAACTGACTAAAATAGGCAACTCAAACGAAAATGGAGGCTGGCTTCCACACGTTCATTTTCAGCTGATCCTCGACCTGTTTGATTATGAAGGTAATTATCCCGGAGTCGCACTCCCTTCAGGGAAAAAATTCTGGAGCAGTATTTGCCCTGATCCCGGTTTGATGTTGTCACTTGACAGCGAAAGCACGGCGAAGGAAATTGATACCGGACAACTGCTAAAGCGGCGTAAAAATGTTTTTGGCCCGTCTTTGAGCCTCTCTTATCAGGATCCGTTAATTATTGTTAGAGGTCAGGCTCAGTCGCTGATTGACTCCAAAGGACAATTTTATCTGGACTGCGTTAACAATGTGGCGCACGTGGGGCACTCTCATCCTGACATTGCAATGGCGCAGAGCAATCAGGCTTATGTTTTGAACACTAATACTCGTTATCTGAATCCGCTCAATATTGAGTATACGGAACGTCTTTGCGCGTTGTTTCCGGATCCGCTTGACACCTGTTTTCTGGTTTGTTCCGGAAGTGAGGCCAACGAACTGGCCATGCGGATTGCCGGTACAGTCAGCGGACAAAAAGACATGATAGTGCTAGAGGAAGCATATCATGGTAATACAAGGGCGAATATTGATATTAGCCCCTACAAACATAACGGTCCTGGAGGAAAAGGCGCTCCGGAATGGGTGCACGAAATTCCAATGCCTTATCTGTATCGCGGTCTCCACAGGGATCCTGAAACGGCCGGAAATCTTTATGCACATGAGGTCGAAAAAATTTGTGAGATACTTTCTGCAAAGGAAAGAAAGCCTTCAGCGTTTATCTGTGAATCCATGTTGGGCTGTGGGGGGCAAGTTCCTCTTCCAGAGGGTTTTCTTCAGCAGTCTTACCAACATGTGAGGCGGCACGGCGGACTCTGCATTGCCGATGAAGTGCAGGTAGGTTTTGGACGTGTCGGAAAGCATTTATGGTCTTTTGAACTGCAGGGTGTCATACCGGACATTGTCACTCTTGGCAAGCCGATAGGCAACGGACACCCGTTGGGTGCGGTTATTACAACAAGGAAGATTGCTGAAGCATTCGCAAACGGGATGGAATATTTCAATACATTCGGTGGAAATCAAGTTTCCTGCTCTGTGGGTATGGCAGTTCTGGATATAATGGAAAAGGAAGGTCTCAGACAAAATGCGCTCGAAACAGGCAACTGGCTGAAAGAAAAACTTGAAAGACTGAAAGAATTTTTTCCACTGATTGGAGATGTACGCGGGGAAGGATTTTTTCTGGGAGTTGAATTGGTTCTTGATCCTGAAACCAGAGAACCCGCACCACTTCAGGCTGACTATGTTGTCGAAAGAATGAAATCAAGGAAGATTCTGCTCAGTTCTGAAGGCCCGGGACACAACGTGCT
>JAPKDT010000208.1 GCA_028822475.1 SAR324 cluster bacterium | reverse complement strand
AATATTAAAGTTATTGATCTGATTTTGTACATGTTCATAGTTGACTGCCATCAAGCTTGAGAATTTCTCCCTGCCGAATCGTCACCCAGATTACTGATGACAGCACTACCACCGCTCCTATAACCACGGCAACCGGGGCTGAGAATTTTGTAGCCAGGGCTCCGGAAGCAAGTCCGCCGAGTGCAATCATGCTGAAAGTGATGCTGTGAATTCCCATCACGCGGCCGCGTAAATTATCGGGTACTTTGAGCTGTAAAACTGTCATGGAGCTAACCAGAAAGACTGAACTAAAGGCTGAAGCCAAAACCGCGAAAAAGCAGGCAAGCCAAAATGCCCCGGCCGCATTGGCCAATGTCCCTGTAACCAGACTGAAACCTGCCAGTGAGAATGGTGCCAACGCTGCGCAAGATAACATCAGCAACCCCAGTCGACGGGATTGCTGAAAGTGAGATATGAACAAGTTCCCAGCTACTGAACCGACCCCGGTTGCCGAAATTAATAAACCATATCCGCGTTCTCCACTATGTAATATGTCAGCAAAGATCGGCATGATCTGTACAAAAGATGTTCCAAAAAACATGGAGATCCAAGTCAACAGGATCAAGGTTAGGAACAATCGTTGGTGAAGAACATATCTCACTCCATCTTTAAACTCGTGCCAGGGGTCAGTCTTATCCTGAATTATCTGCTCCAGTTCAATTGAAAACAGTACCATAACCATTGTTATGAAACCAATTCCACATATGACAAAGATTAGTGAGGTGTCGGTCAGTGCAATGAGCAGTCCTCCAATTGCCGGAAAAATCATACGTGATCCCTGCCAAAGGATAGAATTTAATGCAACGGCGCTCATCATCTGTTTTGGTTCAATCAGTGCTGGAAAAATCGAAGAGCGCGACGGAAAATCAAAACCCTGTACCAATCCCAACAGGGCTGAAATTAAGAGTACGTGCCAAACCCGCACGAGTTCAGTTGCATCCAGTACCGCCAGTATAAGAAGCAGAACAGCGGAAGTAGCTGTCGTCAAAATCAGAACTGAGCGGCGGTTTATTCGATCTGCAACCAGACCACCAACCAGAGTTGCAAGAATGGTGGGTACCGCAGTTGCTGCACCAAGCAGGCCGAGATCGAGTGCAGAATCGCTGAGTTCGAAAACGAGCCATGCCATCCCTACAAAATAAAGCTGTGTACTACCTACTGAGGCGATGGATCCAAGCCAGAAACGTCTGTAAGGACCAGATGAAAGCGCATCAAATCGCACGCAGAACTCCTCCAGTATCCCATGGGAATCTTCGATATACCTTTGAACTAACAGTGGATTCCGTCTTGATTTCGACTCGATCGACTATTCGCGTGGCAGAGGAAAGAGTAAGTGTTTTGTTCACGATGGCTGATAAAGGATTTTTCAATGATTTCTTAAGGATAGCTTATGCGGGGCAGTTTATTTTGTTCAGATTGGAATGGATTGCAGAATTTCCTGAAGTTGCTGCTTGAGCTCTGGATTCTGGTAATGCTGAGTCAGTAAAAAATCTTCCACACTCATATCTGTCATCTTGAAGGCCTGCTTCAAAGTTTCAGCTGATTTTTTTTCTTCCTCCAATTTAATGAGTGTAGCAGCGAAGTAGAAAAGGCTTTCGCGGCTTGGAGTTTTTATTTTTCTGAAGCAGTTTGCGGCGTTACTGTATTTTTCGAGCCAGAAATAACACATCCCTTCGTCGACAAACAAGTCATCGGGACAAAAAGGATTGATGCGCATGGCATGTTGGACAATTTCAAGTCCTTTTTCGGGCTCACCTAGATATACAAGCAGAGCTGCGTTTTTGCCCATGATGTATGCGTCGCTGGGGCAGAGTTCCATAGCTCTTTCCTGATGGTGTCGGGCAAGTTCGAAGTCACTTCTTTGCAGAGAAATTGCTCCCATGATCCTGTGTGCTTCATGATCGTTTTGGTCGATTTCGAGTGAACGAATCACAGAATCAGCACATTGATCAATCCAGTTTTCGCCATACTCCTCTGGGGCCCAGCCGACGTAATTTGATAAGGAACAGGCCCGCCAGGCGTGGGCCCGCGCGCATTCAGGGTCAACTTCAATTGCTTTATCGAAGAATTCAACAGCTTTTTTTGCATTCTCAACCGTAACATTGCTTTTCCTGTGATACTCAAGTCCCTGAAGTACGAGATCATATGCTGTATGATTCTCAGGCTTGACACGCACCAACTGTTTTACATCTTCATCATCCACGTGCCCAACGATGGTTGAGACGATTGTTTCGACCAATTCATCCTGAACATCGAACATCTCATCAATATTGAAATCGAAATTGTGAGACCAGATTGTATTTTCACGATCAGCAGAAATAAGTTTTGCCCCGACCCTGACCTTCTGTCCCAGTTTTCTTACACTTCCTTCAAGGAGATAGCGTACTCCGAGTTCCTGGCCAATTTCTTTGGGACTTTTCGATTTGTCCCTGTAGGTAAAGCTGGCATTGCCTGAGACAACCAAAAGTTTACTATATTTTGAAAGCACGGTAATGAGGTCTTCTGAAAATCCCTCACAGAAATATGCCTGATCCTCGTCTTTACTGAGATTTTTAAAGAGCATTACTGCCAGTGAACCGTGTTCAGCTTTTTCAACCTTAATTTGGGGTGTATCTTCGTATTGGTTAAAACGCGCACCACCTTTGCTCTGTATTACAAAATAAGCCTGTATTGGTTCTACAATATTCTTCAGTTCCAGTTTTCCAGCATTTTCAAATGAAACTCGGATTTTCTGGTTAATCAAATCAAAAACAGTTTTTGAAACGCAAATTCCTGAAGGCTGGGCAGCTGATTCAAGGCGGGCCGCCACATTTACCGCATCTCCAAAAAGATTGTCTTTGGAAACCATCACGTCTCCGATATTTATTCCTATCCTGAAAATCATTTGCTGATCTTCGGGTACATTTTCGTTCATGGTTTCCATTTTACCCTGTATCTGCACGGCGCATTCGGTAGCTTTTACAGGGCTCCCGAATTCAGCAATCACACTATCGCCCGCACTGCCGAAAATGATACCATTATGCTCGGTAATTGCACTGTCGATTACCTCCCTTCTCTCACCCAAAGTCTCCAGGGTCTTTTCCTCGTTATTCCCCATCATTTTACTATAACCGACTACGTCGGAAGCAAAAATGGTACTTAATTTTCGTTCCATTTATTTAATCTTTTTCAAATGGTGTAAGCCGTTGTCTTAAGTGATTTACCTGAGTGCCCAATTCACTGCATCCTCCAGCCGGTCATCACCCCAGAACAGTTCCCCGTCAACTATGAAACTTGGGCTGCCGAAAATGTTCTTTGACTGTGCTTGTTCTGTTTGACTGAGATAGGCTTTAGCAATTGTTTCATCTGCAGCCAGTTCCAGGACTCTTTCCGGATCCTGATTGATCTCCCTGAGACTTTCTGAAACGTTTGGTTCACTTCCGGGCTCGAGACCAGCAACAAACCAGCGCCGGTATGTCGCTATGACGTAATCGGAACACCAGCCTTCCTGCATTCCAATTACCGCAATTGTGTTTGCTAGATCGAACTCCTTCAGCGGATAAGGAGCAGGAACTTTAGCCTCAAAACCATAGCTGCTTGCCCGACGTTCGATGTCCCTCCACATGTAATCCGCCTTTACCTGCTTTGTTGGAGGAAAAGGTACATTGTCCATCTCGAGCATTATCTTTCGTACACTGAAAGGTTGCCAGGAAAACTTGACTTCAAATTTTTGTTCAACTTCTTTGAGGCGTGTAACCGAAAGATAGGTGTAGGTACTGCCGATGGAGAACCA
>JAPKDT010000207.1 GCA_028822475.1 SAR324 cluster bacterium | reverse complement strand
TTTACAGTAGGCATCGGCATTGTTCCAGTCAACATAAACAACAGGTTGTTGCAGATCAGTAGTATCAAAACCGCCATGACCGCGTTCACAAGTCAGACACTTACTGTAATCCTCATTTGTGACTTCATGCTGATCAAGGTAAAAACTCTGGATAGAGACCAGATGATCCGGCAACTCATCCTCAGGGCCATAATCACTGCCCATCAGAAATTCGCCTGCAGAAATTTTCTGCATTGCTTGAGGAATTTTTGGTACGTTTCCCTCAACAGGTGGAGGTATCATCCCAGTTGCATATTCTACTTCGCTTTCAGCGCCAACTTCCTGCCCCAAAGAATGAGGTCCAGAAACAGCTGGAAAATTTGGAGCATGAACTTGCGCTGTTTTCTGAAAAGGAAGTTGTGAAATTTGTTGTTCAGAGTTCTGGATCAGCATTTCTTCAGGAAGACTTTCTGCTTCTTCATTTTCTGCAGTTCTTGCACTACCGACAACAGTCTGCCACAGCAGATTACCACTTTTCAAATCGTATAGATTGAGACTCACAGACAGCAGACCTTCGATTGTTTCGTGCGTTCCTGTCAGCAGCCAGTCCGCGTCAGTAAGTTTTGCGATGTCTTCCGTAAGCGGATCATGCCGAATATCCGGAAATCTGCTTTTCCATTCCAGACGCAGGTATACTATTTCGAAATATGGAACAACTTGATTCGGCAGTTTTTCAAAGAGTAAATTTGTCAGTTGTTCTTCAAGTGCATCCGCCCTGGCGTCCCGTTCCTGCGTATCATAATTAACGAGATCAACCACTGCAATAACAACTTCATCTTCATTCTTAAGTAAATGCGCGCTGATGTTTTCTGCGGCAATTTCCAACTTTGAAGCAAACATTGTCTCGCTTTCACTGGAGAACGGCGCCGCAAATAGAACTTCGCCAAAAAACAAAAAAAGGCTGATAAATGGAAGAAAAATGAGCGCTAGTATAGAGGGATGAGTGACGTTTACATGCTCATTATTCATGACGTATTTCTGATTTTCAGGCTGAAACATCTGCAGTTTTTCCGTTATTCAGGACTTGTTTATCGTTTCATAATTCATATGCGCTTTGTGCCAACCGCATACATTTTTCCCTGCCGAACAAATCAACAATCAGTTTCAAATCCGGACCTTGTGCTTCAAGGGTGATTGCGTAACGTAGAGGCATCCACAGATTTTTACCTTTGATATTAGTAGCAGTTTGAACATTTTTAACTACACTGGCTAGGTTTTCTTCGTTCAAACTTTCCATTGTTTCTAACTGCTTGATAAATTCAGCAAGCACCTGTTTTGAGCTTTCTTCCTTTAAAAGACTGAGGACTTCCGGATCAGTAGCATGCGGATCTTCATCAAAAAACAAGGCCAGTCGCTTAGGAGTTTCCGCGAGGGTTACTAAACGGGGCTGCAGAATTTTAACAGCTTTTTCAAGTAGCTCAGCATCCTGTCCTGCATAAGCTGTTTTTGCTACAAACGGAGTCACACGTCGGACCAAATCCTGTTGATCCAGATTTTGAATATATTGCTGGTTCATCCAGTTTAGTTTTTCACGATCAAAAACTGCACCTGATTTATTAACACGCTCAAAGCTGAATTCTTCAACCAGTTCCGCAAGCGTGAACAATTCTCTGTCATCTGCAGGTGACCAGCCCAGCAGACTTATAAAATTAACCAGAGTTTCGGCCAGAAAACCCTGATCCCGAAAGTCCTCAACCGCAACGTCACCCTGCCGTTTGCTAAGTTTGGTACGGTCAGGATTTAGAATTAAAGGCAAATGCGCAAATGCCGGAGGATCCCAGCCAAAATAACGGTAAAGCAGTAAATGTTTCGGAAATGAAGGCAACCACTCTTCTCCACGTACAACGTGTGTTATCTGCATCAGATGATCGTCAACTACAACTGCGAGATGATAAGTCGGAAAGCCGTCACTTTTGACGATAACCTGGTCTTCGGTTTGGCTGCTTTCAATAGAGACATTGCCACGGATCAAATCATTAAGCAGAAGAGTTTCCGGGATTTCAGGGATTTTCATACGCACAACATGAGTTTCTCCGGAAGTAACACGTTGAGCTGATTCTTCCTTTCTCAGCTTTCTGCACAATCCGTCATAACGTGGAGTTTCATCATTTGCACGTTGCTCGTCTCTTAAATTATCAAGACGTTCGGTTGAACAAAAACACGGATATGCATGGTCTTCATCAAGTAATTTCTGGACATGGTGCTTGTATATTTCCAAACGTTCGGATTGCCGATACGGCCCAAAATCTCCGCCGATTCCCGGACCTTCGTCCAGCTCAATTCCGGCCCATTCTAGCATATGAATCAAATCTTTTTCTGCACCTTCCACTAACCGTTTTTGATCAGTGTCTTCTAAACGGAAGATGAATTTACCTGATTGTTGACGTGCATATAACCAGCAGAAAAGAGCTGTACGCAAACCACCAACATGCAAAAAACCGGTGGGACTGGGAGCAAAACGAAGACGAACCATAAATTATTGAATAGCAGGAATTATTAAAAAGGAGAAATGGAGCTTAAGCTGTTTACTTTTTTTCAAAACGACGCATACGTATATTCAGTAACAGACCTATACCAAACATCATCGAGAGCATAGAAGAACCCCCATAGCTGAAAAATGGGAGAGGTACACCTACAACCGGCATCAAACCTGTTGTCATACCTATGTTAATCAAAACATGTGAAATTATAATCGCGACAATTCCTGTAATTAGAATTGCACTCACACGATTTTTAGCTTTCAGTACTTCTGCGAGTGACCACATAGTGAGGATTAGAAACAGCAACAGCACTACCATTGCGCCAACAAAACCCCATTCTTCAGAAAATACCGCAAAAATAAAATCTGTATGATGCGCGGGCAAAAAGTTCAGTTGCCCCTGGGTGCCTTCACCAAAACCTTTTCCGAAAACTCCACCGCTGCCGATTGCGATTTTGGATTGAATAATGTGATAACCTGAGCCCAAAGGATCACGTTCCGGATTTAAGAAAGTCAGGATACGTCCTTTTTGATATGATTTAAGCACAAACATCCAGACGACAGGCAGGGATGCCAATGAAAGCAGTCCGATGATAAAAATAGTCTTTAAACGAATTCCCATCAAAAAAATAATTGGGATAAAAACAATCAACAGCAACAGCGCTGTCCCTAAGTCAGGCTGTTTGATAATCAAGACTACAGGTACCGCCATTAAAGCAAGTGGCCAAATCATCCAAAGCCAATTGCCTTTGGGTTGTTCAAAATCCCTGAAATGATGTGAAAGCGCCAAGACAAGCGTAAACTTGCTGAACTCTGAGGGTTGGAAAAAGAAAGGACCGACTTTCAGCCAGCGTTGAACAGGTGAACCAGGTCCTCCTGTTCCATATAACAGTACTAGAACCAGTAAAATAATTACCACTAAATGCATCACAAACCCAAAACGCGCCCAATGCCGATAGTGAATTAACTGAGTTAGAATTATTACACCAACACCAGCGACAATACGATAAACCTGCTGAATTAAATAATCTTCTTTACCGGGACTCCCGACTGTTGCAGAAGAAAGCGCAATCAAACCCACACCGGAAATCAACAGGACCAGAAAACACAGTGTCCAATCTATGTTGGCGAAAAGACGTTGATCAAGCATTTGAGAAATAAAGTGTTAGTTTTGGAGTTTTCTTAAAAAGAGACGTATATTTCACGTTTGTTTTTTTATGCAAGTACAGGAAATTATTATTTCAGTTACTCACATGATACTAGATTCCGCTTTAACGGGAATGGCAATTTCTGTTG
>JAPKDT010000007.1 GCA_028822475.1 SAR324 cluster bacterium | reverse complement strand
CCACTGCGTCTTCTTTCTCATCAGGATGTATGCCGAATCCGTCTTCATAATCCAGCCTTAAATCTTCAACCGCCTCACTCTCTAATTTTTTCTTAACTTGTGTGTAAACTCGCCATGCCAGCCAAACCACGCTTTTTTTCGTATCCACTCCGTTATTTTCGATTTCCGTAAGCAATTCATTGATTTCAGCTTTGCTGTCTGGCAAACTGTCCGCACCTTTCAAACCAAGCGACTTTGCGAACCTTACAAAATTCGGTGCAAAATTAGCGAAATTTTTGTTTGCGAGTTTGCCAAAGTTTTTAGCAGAATCAGCTTTAAATAAGTGCGCCCCTTCGTAGAATGTCTGAACGGGTTGCCGCCGCAGGTTCTTGCCGGGATAGTTGTTTTCAAAGGAACTGTTCGCACCCCCAAGTTGCTTGAGAATTCTGAAAATCCTTTCGTCGCTTAAAATAGTTTTCATAGTTATTTAAATTTTTTGAAATATTTTACTTTACAGTCATGAGTTTTGTCTTCTCATCCCTGTCGAACGTTTTGGTTACTACATGAATTAAGAATTTTATCAGAACGTTACCTTCAGTCGGGATGATAAACAGTAGTTAACAATATTCCTGTTTGAAGAGAGCTTCTGACTCAATAGTAATTTTAACAAATAATTGCTTATTCAGCCTTGACACCGGAAACGCGAAAACGGCTCACTCCGCCATCCGGAAAAATATTAAGACGCAGATGAGTTACAGCACCTACAGCTTGAAGTTCTGCTTCAAAATAATGTCTGTGGTCCGCTTGAAGTTTTTGTTCCGGAAGCAAAGTCTGCCATGCTATTTTCGCCTTCTCCCAGTTTTCAGGAGAAGTATCTGCTGGTAAATCTGCTGCATCGACTGAACAACGATCCGGATAATTTCCTTTGAAAAAATTTGTGTCAACCTCGATTTTCCTGACCTCTCCTTTGCGTGCGAGGCGTAAAATAACCCAGTCATTTCCAGGGTTTCGCCGCCGCCGTGTTTCCCAGCCGTCACCCATATTTATTCCACGACCTGGAGCAATCAAGTTTCCCATATCACCAAAATGTTGATCGTTACAGGCCAGGGCCAAACCGCCGTGCCATGATGCAGAAAGATCAATTATTTCATCCGCACCAATCGTTGACCAATCCATGTGCGGTTCTCCATAAACCCGCAACCGCGCAACTCCGCCGTCTGGATAAATATGAAGGCGCACATGAGTCCAGCGTTGCTCACCTGAAACTTCAAAGAAGTTTTGGGAAGTTCCTTGGAGTGGAGATTTAGCGAGAAGTTCAGTCCATTCGGTAGAATCATCCGGATCTCCTTTTATTTCGCAGGCTTCCAATGAAGCAAACGGCGGGAAGTTGCCGGTAAAATGATTGGTGTCAATATCGAGCGCCCTTATTTTTCCAGGCGCTCCCAAACGAATGCTGCACCAGTCGTGTCCAGGGATCCGTTTGCGTCTTGATTCCCAGCCGTCCATCCATTTCCCGTCATCAGTGAATTTGTCCGGAATAAAAATACCGCGTCCGGGTTTGATTATATTTTCTTTTTCTGCAAAAAAATCATCCGTTGTTGATAAAACTACAGTACCGAGTCTTTCTTCAGCAAGGTTCAGATACTGACTTGAGAAACGGTTGTCGTGTTGTGATTCCAAAGTAGCTCCTTTAATTCGTTATTTTGTTTATTTAAAGATAATCATCAAGATTGGCTATGTTCTATTACAGCTATGTAACAAATATCAGTTACTGTTAGTTAATTAGTCTGCAGGTCGGTGGTGTTTGTGCCAGTGGCGCGCAATGTCAATTCGGCGGCAGAGCCAGACGTCGGGATGGTTATTTACATGAGCTAAAAATTTTTCTAAAGAGGCGATGCGTCCTGGACGACCAATAAGTCTACAGTGTAGACCGATGCTCAACATTTTAGGACAGGAACTTCTGGAACCGGACTTTCCTTCGGTCGAGGCAGTTTCTCCCTCTGCATAAAGTACATCGAACGCGTCACGAAGATAATTAAAAAACTGCTCTCCGGAATTAAAACCCTGAGGACTGGCAAAACGCATATCGTTGGTATCCAAGGTGTAGGGAATTACCAGATGCGGCTCGCCTGCAGGAGTTTCTACCCAGTAAGGCAAATCGTCTGCGTATGAATCTGCGTCATATAAAAAACCGCCTTCTTCCTGTACCAGACGTTGAGTGTTGGCACTGGTACGGCCTGTGTACCAGCCCAAAGGTCTGCTGCCGGTAACTCGGGTATGAACTTCAATTGCTCTGGCCATGTGTTCGCGTTCGATTTCTTCCGGAATATCTTTATAATCAATCCAGCGATAACCATGAGAGGCAATTTCCCAATCCGCTTTTAGCATAGCCTCTACTGCTTCCGGATTACGTTCCAAAGCCATCCCCACCCCGAAAATTGTCACTGGAATATTCATTTGAGTGAAAAGACGGTGTAAGCGCCAAAATCCGGCTCGACTTCCATATTCATAAAGAGATTCCATACTCATGTGGCGTGCTCCAACAAAAGGTGGCGCACCGATAATTTCGGAAAGAAATGTTTCTGATGCGGGGTCACCGTGTAGGATACAGTTTTCACCGCCTTCTTCATAATTTATCACAAATTGTACGGCAATCCTGGAATTATTAGGCCACAGCGGATGTGGTGGGTGTTGGCCGTAACCAAGCATGTCTCGGGGATAATATTCCATGAGTTTTCTAAAAAAAAATGGCTATATTTTTCAATTAATACTAATATCTAGTTTAGGTAAATTATAATTAAAAATCTAGACCCTCATTGATTTTATGGAATCATACATTATCGAATGGTTAAATCTGGTTGTCCGCTGGATTCATGTGATCACTGGTATTGCCTGGATAGGCGCTTCATTTTTTTTCAATTGGTTGGACAGCCAACTCACTCCTCCTGAAAATCCTGATAAAAAAGTGGAGGGTGAATTATGGATGATACACAGTGGCGGTTTTTATCAAATGGAAAAAACTTTAATTTCACCGTCTGAAATGCCAAAGGTTCTACATTGGTTTAAATGGGAGGCCTACGCCACCTGGATCAGTGGAATATTCCTGCTTGGGATCGTCTATTATACCGGTTCCGGAGTTTATTTGATTGATTCGCAAATCGCTGATTTAAGTTACGGAATGGCGGTCAGTATAAGTATGGGATCTATACTGGTGGCTTGGCTAATTTATGATTTTCTCTGGGCCTCTTCATTGGGTAAAAGAGGCTGGTTACCGGTTATTATCTCCTTAGTACTTTTGTTCGGAATAATCTGGTGGTTTCATCAATGGTTTGGCTCACGTGCTGCTTACATCCACGTAGGTGCAGTGATGGGAACCTTGATGGTAGGAAATGTCTGGCGTCGGATCATCCCTTCGCAGACCAAACTAGTGGAAGCCGTCAAAGCTGGAAAAACTCCGGAAGCGTCCCTAGGTATAAAAGCAAAGCAGCGCTCTATTCATAATAACTACATGACCCTTCCGGTCGTGTTTATTATGATCAGTAATCATTTCCCAAACACGTTTGCGCATCAAATGAATTGGATGATTTTGATTGCGATCATCGTGATTGGTGCCATAGTTAGACATTTTTTCAATCTCAAAAATAAAGGACATTTAAACATTTGGATTCTGCCGCTTGCTATGGTTGCCATTTTTGCGCTTATCTTTGTAACCAAACCGGCTGATTCCATTACGAATTCTCCCGACACAGTTACATTTGGGACAGAGCATATACCGTTTGCATTGGTGCGTACTATTCTGGATCAGCGCTGCGTAAGTTGTCACTCAATGACGCCTACCGATGACGTTTTCAAAACTGCACCCCAAGGTATCATGCTTGACAATGATAAACGGGTTAAGGCGCTGGCCTCTCTCATTAAAACTCAAGCAGTGACAACGATGGCAATGCCTCTCGGGAATAAAACTGGGATCACTCCTGAAGAGAGGATTATTCTTGGTCGATGGATTGAGGAAGGTGCATCAATTGAGTGAAATGAAAGAAGAGCGACTAAGATTATTGATCCGTTCATGTTTACGAATAAGAGGACGTTGCTCCATAAACGGTGAGTCCAGAAAGCTAAGAATTTAACTGGTGGAATTAAAATAATTTGCAAAGGAGTTAGAAATGAGTCCAATCACAACCCATGTACTTGACACCTCTCAAGGTTGTCCCGGAGCAAATATTCGGGTACGTTTAGAGCAACATAAAACTGACGGAAACTGGCGGGAGGTATCGTCCGGAACGACAGATAATGATGGCCGAATAATGGATTTGCTTGCGGAAGAAGATGTGTTGGGCGCTGGAATTTATCAAATGATTTTTGTGACAGCTCCTTATTTTGAAAAGCAGGGGATTTCGTTTTTTTATCCGGAAATTGAAATTCGGTTTTTGCTGAGCCAGCCGGAACAGCATTATCACATTCCTTTATTGCTGAGTCCTTTTGGTTACAGCACTTATCGTGGAAGTTAACATAATGCAGGAAAGTTCAACTTAGTACCGGATAAAATTATACGTCTGCCAGCATATTATTTAGCCGTAATTTTGTTATTTTATTTTGTTCCCAGGCTGCAATATTTATTTCGATCATTGGAATATTTTCCAGCCGCTGTTGCAGCAGATCCAGCATTTCCTCAGCACTTTTTCCTGTTGCACAAACGATAAAGATATAACCGAATTTTTTCTCATATTTACGGTTTTGTTTTTCAAGTTCCAATTTGACTGGATCGGCAGCGTTCAGCATTCCGGCCTGTTCTTTCCTAGTCCAGTTTTCTGTGTTTTTTGCTTTTTCCGGCACTTTACTTTCGCCTATTTTCGGATGAGCCGCAAATGCTTCCAAATAATCATCTTTGCCTAATTCCAACCAGATTTTCTCTGCCTGCACATGAAGTTGGTCTACTGAAGAGAACGGCCGCGCAGCTAAGATATTATTGACCCATTTGCTGGAACCGCAACATTTAAGCAGTTCAATGCGGGCCTGTTCACTATCGCCTTGATTCAATTCTGCTAAATTCACGTTATAACTTAAGCTAAAAATGAGAAGATTAGTTTGAAATAATACTGTTTTGACAGCTCAGAAATAAAAAGTGGAGCTCAATACCCAGTGGTTAGCAACTGGTGTATTCTGACCTGCAATTGGTCGCGTATAACCTAAACGAACTTGCCATGGAAGGGACAAAGTATTTTGCTCAAGTTCACTCAGGTTGCCATAGCCGAATTCAAAACTGATTTCTTTCAGAAAAGCGGTATTTGATTTTCCAAGTGGCAGTTTGCTTTCAGACTGTCGAAAATAATGTAATTCTGTTCCAGCAAAGATATTTTGACGCTCTATGCTCCAATTGTAAAATATGTTTGCGCGGTTACCTGCAGAGTAATAAACTTTTTCTCCTTCAAGTGTTTCACGTTTGCCAATCAGCTCATTTGAAGCAGCTAAACGTATGCCATTTCTGACGCCGTGTGTCAGCGGAAACCAGTTGAAGTGGAAAAAAGCGCCAACGGAACTGTGCCCATTACCGATTGCATTCGCGGCAATTCCACGTGGTGTTCCTGAAGTTGCTGTTGGTAAACGAATCGTAAATCCGCCACGGTTATGCCAAGTGGTTGTCGCACTCAGGTCTTTTGCTATTTGCAGGCTGATGTCACCAGGACCGCTTTGTGTTTCGGAAGCTAAACTGCTGATTACTTTCTGCTGGCTTGAAGTAGCTGAGGCAAAACTAAGCGAAGAGGTTTGCTTTTTTTGCACTAAAGGAACAGTTGCCTCAATCATCCATTTGTCTGTCAAACCGTATGCCATGCTAAACTCTAAACGCTGCTCCTGACGTTGCAGTTCACCTTCAACAGAATCGCGCCATTCCCGATCCCAGAGCATGAGATGCTGTAAAGGCGCTTCCTGACCGTAACCGTTAAAAGCACGGTTGTAAGCCGGAGTATACTGAAAACGCATATTCATCTCCCAGACTGAATCTGGTATACGGTTTTCAAGTTCAAACGCAAATAATGTTGTTGGAATAAGGAGTGCTAAAACGAATGTGCTTAAAAACTATTTCATGTGATGACCTCCATTTTTACTTTTACCGCAAAGGAGATCCATGTTTTTGCAGTCAAATGAGGAATGATACGTTCGATCGGAAATCCAACCACATTGTTGTAGGAACCGCTGATTGATTCTACCAAAATTGCTCCTAAACCCTGAATTGAATAAGCACCTGCTTTACCAAAAACTTCTCCGGAATTGACGTACCATTCAAGCAGATCATCATGAAGCTTTTGAAAACGTACTTCAGTACAAATAACGTCGGTAATTTCTTCTCCAGAATCTTTATTCAAAATTGAAAAACCTGAAAAAACCTGATGAGTCTGTCCGCTCAATTGACGAAGCATGGAATATGCGTGTTCCGTGTTTTCCGGTTTTCCGAGGATTTTTTCATCAAAAAACACAATTGTATCACCCGCAAGAATGATCACATCATGAGGCAGTTCAGGAAATGACCGCTGTATCTCACTTGCTTTTTCGCTGGACATCCGTTTAACAAAGCTTTTTGCGGCTTCATTTTCATGTGGAGTTTCATTAATTTGTGGAGAGTGGCACGCAAATTTGAGACCGTACTTTTTCAGCAACATCTGGCGTCGTGGTGAAGAAGAGGCCAGACAAAAAGGTCTATGTTGTAAAAACTTGGACATTATCAGAGAATTTAAAACAGTTTATTTTTAAAGATTAAGACACCTTTAGTTCTTGTCAGGTACCTGCCGGGATTGTATATTTTAATAGAAAGCCGTACTCAGGCGATCACTGAATTTACGGTTTTTTAATTCACCGCTATTTTGCTGAGCTTGCCCAGTTTTGGGCTGGTAAATATTATCGATGTAGTAACTCAGTATTTTTCGTACAACCGGAGCAGCAACTTTCGATCCTCCACCGCCGTGTTCTACAAGGGCTAAAACCGAAATTTCCGGATCTTCCGCGGGTCCAAATGCCACAAACCACGCATGGTTCTGAAATTTTTTGCTGGCCTTCGCTTCATCATCTAACGTCTCAAGTGTCTTGTTGCTGATGACTTGTGAAGTTGCAGTTTTTCCAGCAACAGTAAATTCTTCAAATCGAACTTTTTTTGCAGTACCGCCTTCAGCGTTTACTACTGCAACCATGCCCTCACGGATCAAACTTAAATAATCATCTTTTAAAGGAATTTGCTGAGGTCGTAGACCTTGTTGTTCTTTTAAAAGACTAGGGGGCATCCACAAACCGTCATTTGCAAGAATGTTTATCATATTTATCACCTGCAAAGGAGTTGTGGTAATATAGCCCTGACCGATTGCCGCGGACGGTGTTTCACCGATGTACCATGGTTCTTTGAAGGTGCTATTTTTCCATTTATTACTGGGAATCAATCCTGCTTTTTCATTTTGGAGCCCCACTCCGGTTATTTTGCCCAGTCCAAACAGGTTGGCATATTTATGGATTTCATCCACTCCCACTCCCACTCCAGTATTATAGAAGTAAACATTGCACGAACCCTTAATTGCGTCTACCAGATTAACTTTTCCATGACCGCCTTCCTTCCAGCATTTAAAAGGGGTGCTTCGTCCTTTTATGAAAAATTCACCGTTGCAGACATGCTCGGTTTGCGGAGTTATAACTCCTTGCTCAAGTCCTGCGTAAGCTGTGACTACTTTAAAAATTGAACCGGGAGCATATAAACCCTGAATAGCTTTGTTTTCCATAGGGTGTTCCGGATTAGCTAAGAGGCGGCTCCAGTTTGTCTGATCAATTCCACCGGAAAACAAATTAGGGTCAAAGTCCGGGAAACTGGCCATTGCCAGGATTTCTCCAGTCTTGGGGTTCATGACTATCACCGCTCCGCTTTCACCACGCATGGCTTCAGTTGCAACTTTCTGGAGGCGTATATCAAGGTTTAAAGTGATATCTTGCCCGGGAACTGATGCGACAGATTTTCCTAATACCTGAATCTCCCTGCCCATATGATCAACTTCTGCCTGTCTCCCACCATCGAGGCCGATCATGTAATCATTTTCCAGAAGTTCAATTCCGGAATGACCTACGATTTGGCTGGAACTACGCTTTTCTTCAGGCAGTTCTTTCCAGTCTTCTTGAACAATTCCGACATAACCAATCAAATGCGCCGCCAGGTTATTGTAAGGATAAAATCTACGTGGTTGAACTACGATTGTTACTCCTGGGAAATCATCCTGAAATGTTTCCAGATACATGGCTTTTTCATATTCCAGATCGTCTACCAGAATAATCGGTTTAAACTGTGCTAAATCATGGTTGGCCTTTATTTTGTCATTCATTTTAGCAAAGGAGAGGTTGAGCGCTTGCGACACTTTCCCTAAAGTACTTTCCAAATCCGGTGTGTCTTCTCTGATCAACTGCAGTTGATAAGCAGGTCGGTTTTCAGCGAGAATAGCCCCGTTTCTGTCATAAATAATTCCACGTAAAGCCGGTTCTGGAACAAGACGGACACGGTTGCCCTGAGAAAATTCTGCGTATTTTTGACCTTCAGTAATTTGCAAGTACCAGAGACGGGACGCGAGCAAAGAAAAAATCAGGATTACTACACCGCCCAAAATTATCAGGCGAATCCGAATCCGGTCAAGTTCTTCAAAATCCAAACTATCCTGTTTCACGCAAGATCCCTCAGGAAAAGTTTTTCTCCCCAAATTACAAATTGAAGAATTATAGGTGTCATTAATCCCTGCAGAATCGCAACTGGAAGATTTGAAGTCAACAGATTGGTGGATAGTTCAAGTCCTGGTTCGAACATGTCTATAATTGAGAGAGAAATCCAACCTTCAAAAATAGACATACTGAAGACAGCGAGACTAACTGCCAAAAAAGTATTTGCATAAAATAATTTACTCACCTGAATGATTAGTAGTAATGTCAGAAAAAATGATGTTCCGTAAAGTCCTATAATTCCATGTGACAGCGCGTCCATCATCAGACCGGCCAGCATGCCGAGGAACGCAATTAGCAGCTTTGAATGACGGAATGTCAGGATTAGCATGAACATCAGTAACCAGTTAATTTTTAACCCTCCGAATTGAACATAATTGTTGAAAACTATGCTCAGCCAGACACCAATCAACATCAAACCCAAAGCAAGCAGAAATAAACGCATCATTCAATAAACAAGTGAGAATCAGTTTTAGAAGGGACGATGACAAACACTTCTTCAATTTGGTTAAAATCTACGGCACTGTCCAAAATTGCTGTTTTAAACAATTCATGCTTTTGACGACGAATTTCTTTAACCCAGCCTATGAGCAATCCTTTAGGATATAGTCCGCCAAGTCCACTGGAAATCACACGGTCACCAATTTTGATATTTGCATGCTGATTTATTTGCCGCATTTCCAGACCTTTGTGTGTTCCATAAATCAGCCCCCGAATGCGGTTACGTTGAATCAATGAGGAAACACGGCTGCGGTGATCTGTTATTAATTGTACTGAAGACTGAAACGGAGAGACAGACTGAATACGCCCCACCAATCCCTCTTTGCGTAGAACAATGTAGTTGCGCTGTACCAATTGATTGCTGCCGCGGTTAATCAAACTAATATCGTGGTTATTGTCCGCAGATTCTCCAATAATTTCCGCAAATATTTTATCAGTGATTTTTTTACTGGCAAATAGTAGTTGATTCCTCAAACGGAGAAACTGAACAGAATTCTCAATGTGTTGATTCATCTTCTCCTCAATATCAAGGAGTTGCTGCCGGAGAAGCTTATTTTCCTCGTTTACATCGATCAGTGATATGTAAGAATTCCAGAGATTTTTGAAAGTCGATGCAACTGAGTTTACAGATGCCTGCAGGGGGTAGGTAAGAGTTTGTACAACCGACTGAAAACGTGATGTCCCTTCATTGGTATGTGTTTGCGACATCAGCATAAACAGACCGATGAAGGTAGCAATGATGAGAAACTGTAAACGGAATGTACTGATAAATTTGAACATTAGTTTATTGACGAGAGTCTTTTGTCAGTTGAATACTGACGATTTGCCAAATATCAATTTCAGACAATTTCTCTGAGTAGGACGACCGGTTTCAACATGTAGTCTGCCTGATTGATTTCCTCGAGAGCTTTTTGAACTAGGCCTTCTTTACAGTTCTGGAGAGTCAAAGTGAAAATCACAGTTTCTTCACCTTCTTTCCCAATTCGATGATACTGCGGTAATTGCTCGAGGGCATAAATATTGATAGAAAGCCGTTCAAATATCTTCCCGTAATGACCAAATATTCCTGGATGGTCCCGAACTTCAAAACGTAGAGTGTGGCGAAAACTTATTTCATCCATCGATTCTATTGCTAACTTTCTGGAAGCAGGAGGAGGCGGAAATGGTTCAGGATGGCTTTGAACTTTGTTCAGGTCAGAAACAATCGCCGAGGCTGTCGGGAGGCTGCCGGCACCTTTACCGATGAGTGTGATGTCTTCCGCAAATTTACCTGTGAGAGTAACTGCGTTTGTTGAACCGGCGATTTTTGCGAGGATGTCATCTTTTTCAATCATGAGTGGCAAAACATAAACCTCAACTCCTTGATCACTAAGTCGTAGATTTGCGATTAATTTAATCCTTCGTCCCATTCGTTCAGCATATTCAAAATCTGCCAGTTCCAAATGATCTATACCCTCCAAAGATATTTGCTCAGGTGCAAACCATTGTCCGGTGATTAAATAAGTCAGAATTGTCAGTTTGTAACGTGCATCAATCCCTTTAATATCGTTGGTGGGATCCTGTTCTGCAAATCCTAAATCCTGTGCCTGCGAAAGAGCCTGCTCAAAAGAAAGGTCATTGCTTTCCATTTCACTAAGAATGTAGTTTGTTGTTCCATTCAGAATAGCCCTGATTCCCTGAATATCTTGTACATGCAAATAATCTTTCAGTAAACGCAAAACCGGAATTGCTCCTGCTACAGCGGCTTCGAAGAGCAAGTGACGTCCGTTATTCTGTGCGACTGCCATTAGTTCCGCACCGTGTACCGCAATTAAATCTTTATTGGCAGTAATCACATGTTTACCGTTTTGCAAAGCATTGATGATCAGTTCACGGGCAAATCCGCTACCGCCTATTGTCTCGACTATCACATCAACTTCGGGATCCTCAAGCAGTTTTTCCGGGCTTTCGTAAAACAATTCTGGGTTTTTTTCAAACCACGATCGGACAAATTGTCCCTGAGTATCACGCTCCAGAATCCCTGCTAGCTTTATTTTTGCGTCTGGATGTTCACTGTGCTGTGCTAAAACATGCGCGACACCACTGCCGATTGTGCCGAATCCGGCAATAGCTACATTTAAGACTGACATTTGTTTAACTATGTTGATTGTTGATGAAGATTAGACCCCTGAAGAAATTTGCGCGATTGCATCCATTTCCACAGCAACACCTTTTGGTAAAGCACTTACTTCTACACATGCACGTGCAGGTTTTGCAGCATCGAAGTATTCAGAGTATATTTCATTTAATTCATTAAATTGTGCTAAATTTTTCATGTAAATTGTAACTTTCAGTACATTTTCTAAAGTTGAACCTCCTGCTTCCAGGATTATTTTCAGATTCAGAAGGACTCTATGGCATTGTTCGGCAAATGAACTCAGCACCAGTTCTCCATTTTCAGGATCAAGGGCAATTTGTCCTGAAACGAAGAGCATGTTTCCGCAGCGAACTGCCTGTGAATATGGTCCTAATGGCGCGGGTGCCATTGATGTGTTAACAATAGATCGTGACATTTTTCTGCTTTATTAAAGTTTTATTGGCTGATTTTTCTTTTGAGGAACTGATACCACTGCAGGCGTTCAAAAATGCTTTGATCCATAGCAAACCAGTCAGCACATCCCATCGTCGCGGCTTCGTCTAGCAATTGCGGAGACTTGATGTTGCCGTTAATTATCAATGGTATGTCAGTATATTTGGCGCTCCATTGACACAGCGGTTCTTTGTTTTCAAAGCACTTGTTCATTGCATGTACTGCCAGAGGATGGAAAAAATCTACTCCTGCGTTTTCCAGCAGTATTAACATGCTTTTAAGATCTTTAGGTTTAAATCCGTCTTCAATTTTGTCAAAAATAGAAAAGTAGTAACTAATTGGTATTTTTACTGATTCACGATTCTTGATGGCGCTGACAACTTCCATTGCCAATTGCATACGTGTTTCAATCTTCGCAGAACCATATTCGTCCACGCGGGAATTAAGTTTGACACAACAACATTGATCCAGCAGTTGCTGTTCAGTACCGTTTATTTCGATGAAATCCATCCCGACTTCTTCCGCACGTTCTGCTGCATGAACATAATTCAAGATAATCTCTTCAACATCACCTTTATCAAACTCACGGCTGACGTCAAAATCACGTCCAAAGTTCAAAACTGATGGGCCGACGGGCTGTTCACCGCAGGCACTTTCAGAAGTCTGTGCACCGGCATGACTGATACGGATTCCGATAGCGGCTCCTTCTTTTTTAACACCGCGGGCCAGACTTTCCAGTCCTTCAAGATGTTCTTCTTCTGAGATTCCTAATTGATTTACGTGGCTCCGTCCCTGCTTTGTCACATAGGCTGACTCAACAATGATCGTACCGACTCCCTGACGTGCTAAGGTACGGTAATGTTTAATGAGTTTAGGCGTTACCTTGCCGTCTACATCTGCGTGATCGTCAACAGTTGGTGGAGCAAGGATACGGTTCCGGAACTGTACTCCATTTTTTTTAAAAGGCAGGAACATTGACTCAACCTTAGACTGAGCCGTTTTTGCCGGTGCTGCTTTTGTTTTAGTTACGGTAGGCATTGTTGATTTTGTGTGTTATATGTTGAATTATTGTCGTTGTGCTTTTTCTTCCAAGCCGGATTGACCAAAACGTTTTTCAAATTCTTTTGAGATGTCTTCCAGTTTCAGTCCCTGATCTACCAGTAGGACGAGCAGGTGAAACCAGAGGTCAGTGATTTCATGAATCTGCTCGTCCCTGTTTTTGTTTTTTGCTGCGATGATAACTTCAGCGGATTCTTCACCTATTTTTTTCAAAATAGCATCAGTACCTTTAGTCATCAAAGAAGCAACATATGATTTCTCAGGCGAACTTTGTTTGCGTTCCCTGATAACTTCGTAAACCTGCTCGAACATTGCAGCAGAAATTCCACTCTTCATTTTTGTAAGCCTCTTTGATTTTTAAGTCCAAGAGTTTCTATTTTCTTACGTAAGGTATTTCTGTTTATACCTAATATTTTTGCTGATTTTTGCTGGTTCCACTTTGTTTTTTCCAGCAGCAATCTCAATAGAGGCCTCTCCAGTTGAGGTAGCACGTCCGCCATCAGGGAATCTTTGTCTAACTCAACCGCATCTCTTACCAGTATTTCCAGTTTGCGTTCAGCAAGATCTTCCAGAGTTTCCTCTGAGTCTGCTAAGGGCAGACTTTTGAACAGGTTTTTTGGTAAAGAGTCCAAGGTAATTGTACCGGTGACATTGGTGATCATCAAGCTCTTGACCGTATTTTCCAACTCACGAATATTTCCCGGCCAGCCGAAACGAGCCAGCACATTTAACGCATCAGGCGCAACTGCTTTACGCCCAACTGCCATTTCCTTACTGCCTTTTTGCAAGAAATGATCAACCAGTACAGGAATATCTTCCCTACGTTCACGTAAAGGCGCAATGTCGACTGGAAACACATTCAACCTGTAATAAAGATCTTTCCGAAAATGAGATTTGTTAATCAAATTTTCCAGATTCTGGTGTGTAGCAGCAATCACACGCATATCAGTAGTGATCAGTTCGTGCCCGCCCAGTCGTTCAAATTGTTTTTCCTGAAGAACTCTCAGCAACTTACTCTGCAGCCTCATCGGCATATCACCGATCTCGTCCAGAAACAAAGTTCCTTGACTCGCGAGTTCAAGCTTACCACGCTTACGTTCGGTTGCACCGGTAAAAGCACCTTTTTCGTGACCAAACAATTCTGACTCCATCAGTTCTGATGGTATCGCCGCACAGTTAATTGCAACAAAAGGCTGGCTGGCACGTAAAGAGTGCTGGTGAATGGAACGTGCAATCAGTTCCTTACCGGTTCCGCTTTCACCTTGTATGAGAACTGTCAAATCTGTTGCCGCTACACGTCCAATTGCCTTATAGAGATCACGCATGACTTTGCTTTGTCCGGTCAGCAAATCGTTTGCAACTTTAACTTTTTTGAGTCCGTTACTTTCGGAAGTGAGTAGCGGTACCCTGAGTGCGCTTTTTACCAGTTCTTCAATTTCATCAATATTGAAAGGTTTCGCCACATAATCAAATGCACCCGCTTTCATAGCTTCAACCGTGTTGTACATCGTACTCTGTCCAGTCATTACGATGGTCAACAGGTACGGGTACTCCTGCAAAATTTCCCGAGTGAACGAAAGTCCGTCAAGTCCAGGAAGATTTATGTCTACGAGAGCCAGCCTAATCGCATTCTTCCGGAGTTGTTGCCGGGCTTCCGGTGCATCTGCTGCCAAATGAGGAATATATCCTGCCTGAGATAGCGTACGCTCCAAAACCCAGCGGATACTATGCTCATCATCTAAGACCAAAATATGAAAAGGTTCCTTGTTTAGTTCGGTTTCCATTATTTTGGACATAACTTTTATGACTCATCTTTCCAGTAAATAAAACTAAGAAACCAACGTCTCATTTCTGCAGAACAAATTTTTACTCACTTTGCAGATATTTTGTTGCCGGAGCAAGTAAAGTATCCGGAAGTAGTTTCTCTTCCGCAAGAAATTGAAACAGGCTCAAGAGTGATTCCCGCATACTGTCCAAATCTTCTTCCAGCGGATTTGCATTTTCTATGAACCATTTGCTCATAAAACGTTTAACCAACTTCAAGTCCCATTCAGCAACAGTCGGTGGATGAAAGTCTACCAGGAAAACATCAAGGTCTTCCTCCACCTGTTCCTGTTTTTCTGAGGGAACAAGTTTAATGTACTTTTTATAAATGTTCTCTTCAATCGGCGGAGTACGTTCTTCCTGTTGCTCATATTCCTGCAGATCTTCTCCAGTTTCTGCAACAGTTTCCTCTTTTTCGGAAGCTTCAATTTTGTCTGTAAGTTCTTGTATAAATTCGTGATTGCGTTTATCAAACTCTTCCATCTCTGCAGGCAAGCCGGCAAGATCCAGCTCTACACCTTCAACTGAGGCACGTGTTTTAAGGAAAAGTGCAATGAGTACAGGATTTGAAAGATACGGAATTTTGTCACTGTTCGCAATTTGATGACGTGTTGCTTTTGCCAAAACAGATTTAATTGACTTCTCGGAATTTGCTTCTTCCAATTGCGCAAGTCTCTGGTCAAGATCCGCAATAAAATCTTCGGTCAACAACTTCATCAGGATATCTACTTCCGTACTATCACTATCAAGCAGAGTCTTGAGTTCAGTCTTGTCCATCCTCAAATCAGCTAGTTCTGGTTCAAATGCAAGAGTAGGCAAAGTACTTAAAAGTTGTTCGAGTTGTTCAGTGGAACCTGGCTGTTGAGAAACTCTCTTAGGCATTGCCAGACGGCGACGGATCATTTTGCTTTGACGCTTTTGCTGTTGACGCTTAAGCATGCCTGATTTTTTTTGTTTTGTTTTTTTTGCCATATTTATAGAAAAGTAATAAAAGTTTTGAAGTTGATCGCATATTATTGCAGAATTATCAAATAAAATCACGTCAAATTAGTGGCTTATTTTTTGTTGGTATTGCTTTTTAACTTTGCAGTAATCGCAAAAACAGACAGATTATTATATAATTTACACTTTAATATTTTTTATTATCACAGGTATTGCTGAATGAAACATGTACGAAAATATTGTCTAGGACTTATCTTTTTTGGGGGACTGTCAATAATTGCTTTTGCGGGCGGAGGTGCGGTTGAATCCCTGCCCTTCCCAACTCCACTTGATAATTATGGTGACGCGAACTTAATTAAAAGTGGTGATATCATGGCTGTCTTAACGAACCGGATAGTTCATACTCCCTTTAATCTCTGGGCTTCTCTCATCTTTTTATTTGCAATTCTGCATACTTTTTTTGCGGCAAAAATTACACTGATTGCCAGAAAACTGGAACAAAAGCATGCAGTTAAAATGAGAGCGGAAGGGAAATCTGAAGAAGAGATTGAGCATAATCCACCTTTCCTGGCAGAGATACTTCATTTTTTTGGAGAGGTTGAAGCTATTTTTGGGATTTGGATTTTGGCCCTTGCTGCAGTAACCATTTCATTTTATGACTGGAATACTTTTAAGAATTACATCGCACACACGGTTAATTTCACCGAACCTATGTTTGTGGTGGTGATTATGGCACTGGCCTCAACTCGTCCAATTATGCTGTTCGCGAAACAAATCATGGGTAAATTTGCTGCTCTTGGGAAACACTCTCCAGGAGCTTGGTGGCTCTCAATTCTTACTATAGCCCCCTTGTTGGGCTCTTTTATAACCGAGCCTGCTGCAATGACAATTGGAGCAATGTTACTGGCAGAGCAGTTCTACCGGCTTAAACCTTCCAGCAAACTTGCTTACGCTACGATCGGGATCCTTTTCGTCAATGTTTCAGTTGGAGGGACATTCACCCATTTTGCCGCACCGCCCGTATTGATGGTGGCAGCAAAGTGGGAATGGACACTGCCCTTCATGGCCCTGAATTTCGGTTGGAAAGCATTGTTGGGAATTATTATTTCAAATATTCTATATTTCATGGCCTTTAAGCTTGAGTTTGCACGGTTAGCTTCTGTTTCTGTTACAGAAGTTTCAGTTGAAGAATCAACAGATCATAAGGAAGAATTTGTACCGATTTGGATCACTTTAGTTCATATTCTCTTCATGGGCTGGACTGTTTTAAATGCTCACTATCCACCGCTTTTCATAGGAGGATTCCTGTTTTTTCTCGGTTTTGCGATTGCAACCAAACCGCATCAAAGTCATATCAGTTTAAAATCACCTTTGCTGGTAGGTTTTTTTCTGGCAGGATTAGTTACTCATGGAGGAATGCAGGCTTGGTGGATCGCACCGGTGCTGGGTTCACTTGGAGATATACCCTTGATGCTGACGTCAATTGTACTGACTGCATTCAATGATAACGCGGCAATTACCTTCCTGAGCACCTTAGTTCCTGATTTTTCCATTACAGCAAAATATGCAGTTGTTGCGGGTGCAGTGACTGGAGGAGGATTAACGGTGATTGCTAATGCTCCAAATCCGGCGGGACAGTCTATTCTGTCCAAGTTTTTTCCTGGTGGAGTAAACCCTGCAAAACTCTTAATGGGAGCTCTTATTCCTACCATCATTTTGGGTTTGCTCTTTATGGGTATTCCGCAGGATGTTCAGGATCCAAAACAGCTTGAAAATACAGGAATAGCGGTTACAGACTGATACTTGAATATTTGTGGCAAATTTAGGAACAAATTCTGCATTTCACCCCACCGGCCTGCTGGTTTTAATCAAAAGGCGAATAAGTGTTCCAATTTTAAGTTTGATGAAATAACCCTACAGTGAGGAAATATATGTATCGATTTGCAAAATGGTTTTTTACGCTTGGAGTTCTTGGTTTAATCAGTACAAGCATCTACTCTTCTGTCGGAGGACAAAGTGATCGTGCTCCCTTCCCTGTCCCACTCAGTTGCTACTCTGAGGATATAGGTACCGCAAAGTTTATTGAGGATGGCTGTGACAAGATACACGGTATTGAAAACTATCGTGATCCTATGGGCGGTAGTGTGCTAGAGATACTTTCGCATCGCATAAGTGCCAATTCATTCAATCTGATCGCCTCGCTGATTTTTCTGATTGCCATTCTGCATACATTTATGGCCAACAAAATCACAGCTAAGGCGCATATTATTCATGAAGAACATGACGAGCGTATGAAGGCGGCCGGTGCCTCTGAAGAGGAAATAAAACACGACATCCCATTCAAAGCAGAGCTTTTTCACTTTCTTGGAGAAGTAGAGGTTGTCTTTGGAATGTGGGTCATCGCTTTGTTGTTTATCACCATCGGCTTTTTCGATTGGACGACTTTCAAGAATTATATGGTTTATGACCGTGTTTTTGTTGAACCTATGTTTGTGGTGGTAATCATGGCAATTGCGTCCACGAGGCCGGTGGTTAAGATTTCGGAGCAGTTGCTCGGACTTGCCGCAGGATTAGGTGGTCACAGTAAAGCTGCATGGTGGTTCTCAATCCTGCT
>JAPKDT010000206.1 GCA_028822475.1 SAR324 cluster bacterium | reverse complement strand
TTGTCCAACTTGGAGCCATATTCAAAACGCAGGACACCCATTGGCGTAATCACCCTTACACCAAAACCTGCACTTTTACGTAAATCAATAAATGCTGGTTCTGTCTCACCCAGTAATTGATATTGCCTTGATTCTGCATTGATGTTTCCTGCGTCCAAAAAGAGCACTCCACGAACAAAACTGTTCTCATCTTGACTGAGGGGAAAGAGTAACTCAAGATTAAAGACTCTCTCGGAAACACCTCCGCTTTTCAATTCCATGAGTTCACTTGAGTTTAAACCTACAGTTCTTCTGTCATAAGTTTTTGTCTGTTGATATCCAAGTTCGTCTGTAATCACCCGATAGGCAATATTGTTCCTTTGCTCGCTTGAACCGTATGGACCTGAAATGTTGAAATAGTAATGACCACGTACTGAATCGATTCCGCCAAGACGATAACGATCTTCGGAAGGTATCGGCGAAGATCCCTGTTCCTGCAAAAGTCCCAAACGCCCTTTTGCCATTATAATAAAAGTGTTGTCCGCATTCAGTGCCCAAAACTGCTGGTACTGAAGTTGGTATTCACGCAACTGTATATTTCCTCCGAAAGGCGTTCCGGTTTGAATCATACGCATGGAAGTCTTGATACCCGCACTCGGAAATACAGGATGATTGACTGTGTTGTATGTCAGTGACGGCGATAGAGAACGTTTGTAAAGATCATTATCGGAATCGGAATAAAGACGGTCAAGCGCGCTGATTTGTGTGCCAAATCGTAAATCACGGAAATACAAAGGCATTCCCAAACTGAAACCATAATTGTTTTCTGTGATTATTCCGCGTTCAAATTCAGCCGAATCCTGGATCTTGCTCCTTGATGAAAAAATCGAACCTGAAATCTGTGAATCAAAAAGTCTTGGATCAATCAAGGTTACATCAAATTTTTGTTGTACACTCTGTTCAGCGAACTGTGCGCTAAGACGTAAAGTACGACCGGTTCCAAGCAGGTTACCTTTTGAAACAGTCACTCCTCCACTGAAACCAGAAAAATCACTATAACCCATCTGTGCCTGAAAAGTTCCTGTTTGTGATTCTTTGAGACGTGCCAGGATGTCCAGCATGTTACTTTGCTGATCACGTGGTGCTCGTTCAAGCACAACTCCGGACTGAAAAAATCCTAGACGGTTCAGATTCTGCTGACTTTGAAGCAGTTTCTTACCGTTAAACAGTTCATCTTCCAGCAGTTCAAACTCCCGACGAATCACATGATCACGTGTTTCTACATTACCTGCAATTTCTAAACGGCCGATATATGCTTTTTCACCTTTTACTATCCTAAAAGTAACATCAACAATTTTTGTTTCTTCATTAATAACTGTTTCCGGAATAACCATGACAAAGGCATAACCCTGTTCATGATAAATCCCACTAATTCCGGAACGATCCCTGTTCTGCAAAAAAGGATTATAAATTTCACCTTCTTCAAGCAGTAAACCTTCATTTAATTTTTCTACATCACCAAGAATATCTCCGGAAAATTCAATCTTACCGGTAAAATACTGATCTCCCTCAGTAATATTTAAACGTACGTCAACACGGCTGTAATCAGGATTGTGAATTAACATAACCTCAGGTTTATCAACAAAGACTTTGATGTAACCTTTTTTCAGATAATGCTGAGTGATCAGTGATAAATCCTGGTTAATCATTTCTTCACGGAAAAGACCTGATTGATTTGCCCATGAAACACAATCAATTTCAGAACTCATGATGAAACGTTTAATATCCAGTTCGGAATAGTATTTTGTTCCACTAACGTAAATATCCGTAAGATACACACGCGGTGATTCATTCAGTTCAAAAACTACTCTGAATCTCTCGCCGGGATTTTCCGAATCAGTTTCAACCGTTTCTATTATGCTGTTCACCTTTACCCGTGTATAACCCTCACTGCGGTAATGTTCCAAAATAATCTGTTCATTGATTACAATTTTTTCCGGGTCATAAGGATCATACTGGCGCAAGGTCATTTTTTCTTCAATTTCCGTGCGTTCAACCAACAGTACACCATCCAGTTTAACCTCCGCTAATCGTGGACGTTCCTTGACACTATAACGCAGTAGGTAGGATCTTTCTCCAGATTCGTCCTCGTCCAGTTCTTTTACTTCAACCTGAACATCTTCATACAATTTCATTTGATAAATGGTGTGAATGTCCCTGCGAATTACTTTGCGGTCCAAAACATCCCCAACCTGACTCTCAATCAAAAACATAATCTGTGAGGATTCAAGTTCAGAGGTGCCTTTTATTTCGATTTCAGTAATACTCGCAGAAAAGCTTGCTGTTCCTGTAGCTTGCGCGCTTGTTGAAAGGGGAAAAGCGCTTGAAGAGCAAACACCGAAAAAAACAAGTGTTACTAAAAATCGAAAAACAGAAGAAAGGGTGTACATCAGGATTGGAAGAAGTAGGTATCAGACAGAGCAGCGTGTTTCTTTAGGAAAGAATTAAGCATTCGAAAGCAAATGTAATTGTCCATTTTCCATTTTATGCTGATAATGCATGTCTGACGCGAGACTGGTGTTGTGTGTAATCATTACAAGTGTCGTTTCATTTTCTTGATTTAAGCGCAACAATATTTCCATGATTTGTGCACTCGTTTCTTCATCAAGATTTCCTGTTGGTTCATCAGCCAGCACAATCCGGGGTCGATTAACCAAAGCCCGCGCAATCGCTACACGCTGCTGCTCACCACCAGAAAGCTGTGCCGGCTTATGTGCCGTGCGCTCACCTAGTCCTACTTTCTGTAACAGTTCAAGAGCATTTTTCTGCACAACTGCAGAACTGCTCCCTTTCATCAACTGGGGGATCATCACATTTTCCAGTGCAGTAAAATCCTGCAATAATTGGTGAAACTGGAAAATAAAACCAACTTTTTCGTTCCTGAACTGTGCAGCTTGATCACGGGAGAAACTGCTCAAATCTCTGCCGTCAAGCAACAACTGACCTTCGTCGATTGATTCGAGGGTGCCGAGTGTATGAAGAAATGTGCTTTTACCGGTTCCAGATGCTCCGAGGATTGCAACTGTAGAACCCGATTCTACTTCAAAATTGAGTCCACGCAAAATGTGCAGTTTGCGGCCTTCTCCGTCCAGGTAGCTTTTGTGAAGATTGGAAACTTGGATTTGCATGACGTAAAGAAAAGATCAAAAGAACACATAATAACAGCAAAGACGGTTAAATCACAAGACGTAACTAATCACAGCGCTTAAGAAAATAGCTCATCAATCTGTGTTTTGAACTGTTCCTCTACCACCTCACGTTTCAGTTTCAACGTTGGAGTAAGCAGTCCATTGTCAATATCCCACTCTTCTGAAAGCAAAGCAAAATTTTGGGGATGTTCAAATCCTTTAAAATCTTTTCCATAACGTTCGAGCTGTTCCTTGAACAGTTGACGGATACGCGGCTCACTCAAAATACTTTCACTGCTTCCGGAAATTCCAAGACCCTCAGCATATTGTTCCACTGCAGGCATTGCAGCAACAATCAAAGCAACATTATGTGGCCGATTGAAGCCATAAAGCAGCACTTGATCAATATAAGCGCTAAGTTTTAAAGATTCTTCCAACGGCGCAGGAGCTACATACTTACCGTTTTCAAGTTTGTACTGCTCCTTTACACGTCCTGTAATGTAAAGATAACCATCTGCGTCCAAATGCCCGAGGTCACCGGTACGCAGTCCTCCTTCTTCGGTGATGCTTTCTTTTGTTTTGTCAGGCAGATTATGGTAACCAAGCATGATATTTTCACCATAAGCCAGCACCTCTCCGTCTTCTTCTTTGGAACCTTCAACTGTTTTGTCAATTTCAATCCTAACAC
>JAPKDT010000205.1 GCA_028822475.1 SAR324 cluster bacterium | reverse complement strand
ACGAACACCGTAGACAGTTTTCAGTACTGATTTTGTGTTAACTTTTTTAAAAGTGGAAATGATTAGGACAGTTTTAAGTGTGGACTTATGAGGGGGAGTATTGGCGCTGGAAATTTTAAAACACCTCAACTTTCATGGGGTAATTTAAACAAGCGTTGAGCATTTTCATTGGTTTGTTCTGCTAATTCCTGCAGAGAAATATCTCGCAATTCTGCAATAAAATTAGCAATTACAGGAATATGTGCGGGTTTGTTGGGTTTTCCACGGAAGGGCACAGGTGTCAGGAAAGGTGAGTCTGTTTCCAACAGCATCTTCTCCAAAGGCAGCCAGCGTACTACTTCACGTAAATCTTCCGCATTCTTGAAGGTTACAATTCCGTTAATCCCAAGATACCATCCCATTTCAACCAGTGTGCGCGCCATCTCAAATGAACTGGTAAAACTGTGCGCTACACCAAGTGACTTAACAGGAATTTCCTTGAGGATGTTCAGAGTATCAGCTTCTGCTTCACGACTGTGCATTACAACAGGCAGGTTAAGTTCTTCTGCAAGCATAAGTTGTTGACGGAATACTCGTTGCTGTACCTCAACAGGACAGTACAAATAATGATAATCCAGCCCTATTTCTCCAATTGCGATCAGCTTCTCTTCTTCTTGTGCGAGTTGACGAATTTTATTTTCCAGAGAATCGCTCATGGCTGAAGCATCATGAGGATGAAAACCGACACTGCCGTAAACTTCCGGAAATTGCTGCACTGCGTTCGAGACAAAATCAAGCGATGGCTCATCAACAGAAATCGTGAGCATCCGCTGTACTCCAGCATCTTTTGCTTCATTAACTGCTTCTTCCGGAGTTGAATCCAGTTTGTCCAAGTGACAGTGAGTATCGATAAAACTTGTCATAGAGCGTAAAAGTGAGCTAAATTAATAGGTTATATTGTCAATGTTTTAGTTTTCAGTAACTGATTCACGGGACAGTCTCTTTTGGAGCTGAACAAGCTGTCTTAATCCGCTTACGGGTTTGCACCTCATAAATTATTTGCAAATGAGCAAACTTAAATTAAATTATCTTCTTTCTGTAGCATTAACTTTGCTGATCACTACAGCTTTGCCGATTTTGCTTACGGGGTGTTACACAGTACGTTTTTACCATGATACAGATATATTGCGTGAAAAGCACGATGGAGAAATTACCAGCACAAGCATGCTTTTTCCTGTCAGCCAAATCGGCGGTCCGACAAACATTCGTTCTGCCTGCCCCAGCGGTGCTTCTATGGTTGAAATTGAACAATCGACACTGGACGGTTTGACGCATTATTTGAGCCTTGGGTTTTACAGTCCCCAAACTGTCCGTGTCTGGTGCAAACGAAGGAGCAGGTAAAATGATGAAAAAAGAGTGGGTTCGACTTTGTGAACGTTTAGCTTATCAATTCCAGCATCCGAAATTTCTGCGGCAGGCACTGACTCATAAATCTTTTATACCCTCCGAAACCGAAGAAAGTTACGGTAATAACGAAAGAATCGAATTCCTTGGAGATGCGGTTCTGGACCTCGTGATCAGTGAAATGTTGATGGAAAAGTTTCCTGAACTGGACGAAGGCGGACTCTCAAAATTTCGGGCCAGCCTCGTTAGTGAATCCGGACTCAGCAAACAGGCCCGCGCGCTGGAATTAGGTGAGTGCCTCTTGCTTGGCAGAGGTGAAGAAGTTACCGGAGGGCGCCAAAAGACATCATTGCTGGCAGACACCTTTGAAGCAGTCATGGCCGCGGTTTACCTCGACAGCCGGGAAGAGCACGGAATTTCAATAATTTCACGAGTCATTCAAACCCTGTTTCTGCCTCATGTACCAGAGGATGCAGAAGGTTACATTACGCGGGATTATAAATCTGAACTTCAGGAACACGTACAAAAAATGTTCGGTATTCCTTCAACTTATGAATTGAAAGAAGAATCCGGTCCTGATCACGAAAAAGAATTTACCATGGCGGTTTTTGTCAAAGAAAAAGAGTGCGGCAGAGGCATTGGTGCCAGCAAAAAACTGGCCAGCCAATTAGCAGCAGAAAATGCCCTGCTGCGTATTCAGGAAGAACCTTCCTTCCTTCAAATAGAAAATTTCAACTAATGCATAATTCAACTTCAAAAGAACCAATCCGTATCCAAAAAGTAATCGCAATGGCCGGAATTGCGTCAAGACGTGCTGCGGAAAAATTAATCCTGTCCGGTGCGGTGATCCTGAATGGGGAAACTGTTAAAGAAATGGGTCAAAAAATGATCATCGGAAAAGATCATTTGAGCGTAGAAGGCCGGAGAATAAAAATTCCTCAGCAGCAAAAAACGCAGGTCTATGCCCTCTACAAGCCTAAAAATTGCATCACGACACTCAACGATCCTGAGGGACGTACAACAATCAGTGACTTTTTTCCGCGAACTTCCGCCAGACTTTTCCCAGTTGGCCGGCTTGACTATGACGCGGAAGGATTAATTTTACTGACCAACGACGGTGATTTGTCTCAGCAGTTGATGCACCCAAGTCACAAAGTCTGGAAAGGTTATTTCGTCAAGGTACGTGGATTAGTAAATAATGAAACTTTGTCTGCCCTGCGGCAGGGTCCGGTGATTGAAAAAAAGAAACAGCAGCCTGTACGGGTAAAAATATTACACAATGTCAATGACAAAACATGGCTGGAGATTTTTCTCAGAGAAGGTACAAACCGGCAGATTAAAAAAATGATGCTGACCCTCGGTCATTCTGTGCAAAAAATTAAACGCTTCCAGGTTGGACCTGTTACTCTAGGAGATTTGCAAGCAGGAGAAAGCAGAGCCTTGAGCCCGGAAGAAATAAAAGAAATTGTGAGATAAATTAATAATTTTCGCCAGCCTCCACCCAAGATCCTAGTTGCTACACTTATACCATGCCAAAGGCAGACTTATACAAAATATCGATTAATGACGGGAAAGTCCTATTGCGTATTCCGCAGCAGTTGGTAGGCGCGGAATTAGCTAATATGGACGATATCCAGGCAGAACTGCATTTGATGGGTGTGGATTACGTTCCGGAACAATTGCAGGAAATTTATGAAAGAACCAGCGGTGATTTTGATTTTCTAACAAATTTTGAAACCACCGGTTTCACCTTGCAGGTTGAACTGAGTAAAGATGAAGCAAAGGCTTATCTTAACATCATTCCACCGAAGGAAGAGGAAGAGGCTTTGACACTGGAACGGATTATTAGCGTGCTCAAAGAAAAAAATATTCAACAGGGATTCAACAATAAAAGTATTGAAAAAATTATTGCGGAAAAGATTTATTACGAACCAGCACTTGTCGCCAGTGGGAAAGAGTCTGTGCAGGGCATCCATGGTTTCCCGGAACTGCTCTTTCTTCCGGAGAAATTACGCCCGCCTTTAGGAACCCGCGCAAATCTTCAGGAGGTAACGGTTTTGCAGAAAGTGCAGGAAGGTCAGGAACTGGTACGTCTTGAATCTGCCACCATGGGCAAGGATGGTTATACAATTACCGGTAAACTTATCAGTTCTACTCCCGGGAAACAATACCGTATTCGCCCCGGACGCAATACCAGATATAATCCGGAAGGCACTCATATTATCGCGGAAAAATCTGGTGTTGTCTGTATTAATGAAGACAGCATTTCGGTGGAAAAAGTGAAAGTCGTCGAGAAAGTTGATGCCTCCACAGGACATGTGCGTTTTGACGGAATTGTCAGTATACGCGGAAATGTCTCTGACAGATGTAGCATTGAAGCAGTCCGGATTGACATTGGAGGTTCCGTAGGTAAAGCACGTTTACGCTCAATCGGAGAAATTCGAGTAGCGCAGGGTCTCAAAGGTGCCGTCGTCCAGTGCGGAAGTACGCT
>JAPKDT010000204.1 GCA_028822475.1 SAR324 cluster bacterium | reverse complement strand
CCCTGAAGCTTTCATTGGACTTCTCGAAGGAAAAAACTTTGGTAAATTGGTGATCCGTGTTAGTTCTTAAAGTATGATAGAGTATTTAAATTGACAATTCGTCTTGGTGGAGTATATTTTGTGTTATTTTTTATTATCTCAAACTATATGAGGAACTCATGATCAAACATCAGGGAGGCTGCCACTGTGGCAATATCAAGTTTACTACCAAGTACGACCCAATGTTGGTGATGGCATGTCATTGCCGAAGCTGTAGTAAAATTTCAGGCGTTGGCATGACTGTCTTTGCAGTTTTCGCTGAAGGTGAAATTGATTTTGAGGGTGAGTTAAAATCGTATCCCTATCGAGGAGAAAGTGGCAGTGCTGTACATCAGGGGTTCTGCTCCAATTGCGGCAATAACATCATGGCAAATCCAGAAATACTTGCTGGTGTGATGTATCTCCATCTGGGAAGTTTCGATAATCCACAGGCATTCACACCAAAAGTTGAAATTTGGAATAAAGGCAAACGGTCTTGGTTCAATGGAGAAGGCTGCATTGTCGAATCCTTTGAAGACAACGGCACCATTGAAAGGTTGCAACTTCTGATGGAAAATTTGGATCAACGTCAATAACACATAAAATTTAACAATCATTCTGAATAAAACATCATGCACTTAGAAGCCACAAACCGAACACCCGAAGTGTCCATTTCAGACTCTGTTCTGGAAATGAAAGGGGAGTGTTATCCTGAAGACATCACGGTTTTTGCAGAGCCGATTCTGGAATCCCTCGCAGAAAAACTGGAAGCCTGTGATTCGTATTCTGTCAGCCTGGAATTGCGTTATTTTAATAGTTCTTCTGCAAAATTCTTTTTTGATTTTTTTGAAGTTTTGGAAGAAACTGCAGCGAAAGGTAAAAGCATCTCCATCGAGTGGCGTTACCGCTCCAGCGATAATTCCATGAAGGAAGCGGGTGAAGATTTTGAAGAGGACATGGAAGATGCTGATTACCAACTCGTAGAAATTTGATGATACCTTAGAAGATTTTATAAAAGGAAATAACATGGATTCACATGATTTTCATAAATTACTGCTCAGCCGGGGAACTTTCTTTTGCTATTCTGGGCTTTTATCAGAAGAGGTCTTATCAGCAATTTCTGGAATTGTCCGGGAGCAGGTGTCAGATATTGAGCACGATTCAGACCTGACCACCCGTGTTTTTGGGGTTTTTATCGAGCAAGCCCAAAATATCATCCGCTACTCCGAAGAACGACTAGCCGAGGGCGGAATTGGAACAGTGGCAATCGGTCATTCAAAGGAAGGTTTTGTTGTTGAAGCCATCAATCCGATGAATGCGGATAAAATGTTGTCACTAAAAGGAAATTTGGAGGAGTTGCAGAAAATGGAGTCAAAAGACCTCCGAAAAGCATACAAGCAGCGTTTAAGGGATGGGCCTCCGGAAGGCAGCAAGGGTGCTGGCTTGGGTTTTATAGAGATTGCAAGAAAATCCTCCAAATTTGAATTCGACTTTGTCGAAAGCCCGGAGTTGCTTTTTGTCCTGAAAGCCTGGATTGTACCATGAGTGGAGGTCTGTTTAAGCAGGAAGAAGCATTATTGAATGATGCCAAGGAAAAAGAAACTGGAAACAGCATTGATGCAGAGCAGTATATGCTTTTACTCAAAGGCTATGAAAAGCTGTTGAAACAGACAAGACGTCTGGTGAAGATGTCTGACCGTACCGAAGCGCAACTGAACCTTATGTCCAAAGAGCAGGTTGAACTGAACCAAACTCTGAGTGGACAGAACACTAAGCTTGAAACCCTTTCTGTTAAGCTCTCAAAATACCTCTCCCCCCAGGTTTATGAATCTATATTTAGCGGAAAATCTGAAGTCCGGGTTGGGGCGGACCGAAAATTTCTGACGGTATTTTTCTCAGACATAGTCTCGTTTACCGAAATCACCGACC
Organism: SAR324 cluster bacterium; assembly: GCA_028822475.1. Classification (GTDB taxonomy): domain Bacteria; phylum SAR324; class SAR324; order SAR324; family NAC60-12; genus Arctic96AD-7. The sequence goes on along the minus strand of JAPKDT010000204.1, from coordinate 1,953 downwards.
AGCTTGAACCGGAAATGCTGACAAACTCTCTTAACGCGTACCTGAATGAAATGGCCATTGTCGCCATTTCTCACGGTGCGACGATTGACAAATATATCGGGGACGCGATCATGGCTTTTTTTGGTGACCCGGAGACATTGGGGCCGCAGCATGATGCCGTCAAGTGTGTAACCATGGCTTTGTCGATGCAGGAAAAAGTAAAACTACTCAATTATGAACTGAACAAAATGGGGGTAACGCGCCCGTTTAACATTCGCTGCGGCATCAACTCAGGAATCTGCACAGTTGGAAATTTTGGTTCCGAAAATCGCTTGGATTACACGGCAATTGGAAATCAGGTAAATTTAGCCTCCCGCCTTGAATCTGCTTCAGGTGTCGGTGAAGTTCTCATCAGTGAAGAAACTATGCTACTGACACAAGAACACTTTGATTTTGAACCAAATCAGGAAATTCATGTCAAAGGTTTTGCCCGCCCCATCAAAACCTATACCGTCACCAGACTAAAAGAAACAAAAGACCTTTCAGCCAATCTGTCTTTCCACTCCAAAGGACTTGATTTGGAAATTGATCCTTTGGTTTTGAGTGAGGATTCCAAAAAAACAATTCTGGAGTTGATCCCTCATTTACAAAATATCATTCAGCAATCAACAAAGAATTAAAAATTAAAACAATCATGGAATACCCCAATACTCACTTAGAAAAAACTGATTTGAGTGAAATAGCTAAGCTGGAAGAGGAAAATTCCAAACAAATTAAAAAGATTAAAAATTTGGAAATGCAGATCAAGTTAGGCGGAAATCTGGCCAAGGAACTTGAAAGGCAAAAATCATTGGCCATCGAAGCACAAGAGGAAGTGAAAAAGTCCATTCAGTATTCTTCAAGAATTCAAGGTGCCATGCTACCAATTTCACTGCCGGAGGATTTAACTATAGCTACGATTTGGAAACCGTTGAATGTCGTTGGTGGGGATTTTTATGTCATCAAGGATTTGGGCGAGACTATTCTGATTGCTGTAATTGACTGCACAGGACACGGTGTCCCTGGCGCTTTGCTCTCTACTCTTACCGGATCCATCTTTGACCGACTGATCCATGATGACAACGTCAGTACAGCAGGGGAGTATCTGACCTCGGCGCACAACCTGATTTCCAACATGCTGGGTCAGCATCTTGACAGTAAAGCAAAATCCAACGATGGTTTTGATGGTTCAATCTGTCTGGTACACAAAAAAACTAAGTCACTGACTTTTGCTGGAGCTCGGTCAAGCATCTTTTTGCTGCAGAACAATGGGGAACCACTTGAGTTGAAAGGTAACCGAAAATCTGTTGGTGGTTCAAGGACTCCACGGGATTATCCTTTTGACACGCACGAACTCAACTTGGGAGATCAAATAGTGGTGATGCTTACTGACGGGATCATGGATGTGATGAGTGAGGAGCCAAATCTTACATTGTTCGGAAAAGACAAGCTCCTCAATATTTTGTCTTTATGGAACGATAAAGATCCAGATCGTATCATCAATAATGTTCAGGTCGCACTCGATAATCACCGAGGCACCCAACCGTTCAGAGATGACATGACACTAGTAGCCTTCAGACTGAACTAGCCTCTTTGTTCCATGTTTTCCAACATCGCCTGAATTCTCTCTTCAGTTGCAGCTTCTTCAAATGAGTTTTTAATGCAGCCATTATCCTTAAGCCACTTTAATTTTTTGTCTGTGAAAATTTCCATTTTGGGTTCAAATTGATGAGGGTCGTCAAATGAGCCCAGAGTCATCACCATAAAGCCTTCAAATGCTGTAGGTTTTCCATAAACATATTGCCCGCAGTTTTCACAAAATCCTCTGTGAAACGGCATGCCACTTCCTCCCATATGAGAGTACTCTTTACACTGTCCTGTCATTTCTATTTCATCTTCAGCAAACATTGCAGAAACAGTCATCGAGCCAGAAAT
>JAPKDT010000203.1 GCA_028822475.1 SAR324 cluster bacterium | reverse complement strand
CACTCTGATCGGCTGGGATAAACCTGTGCTGGAATATGGGCTTTTCCCTTTCATTTGGGGCGACTTACTGAAAATCGCTATGGCCGTGCTCCTGCTTCCGACTGCCTGGAAAGTTGTTAATCGGCTTAAACAGTAAAATTTGCTGCATTCCGGTTAAAGGAGTCAATGCTCTGAACAGCAAAACGGTAAGTTCATCATTTTAATCAGTACTTGAAGGCTTCATGTTTGTAAATAATGGACTACGTTTAAGCATGGTGCAGTCGTGAAAAGTTTTCATTCCCGTGAAAGCGGTATTCTAGGAACATGTTAGTATCTAAATGCTTGTCCTCGACCTGATCGGGTAATAGATCCCCGCTTTCCCGAGAATGACAAACGAGTGTGTCACTTTGACAATTTGCGAGTTCATCAGGCATAACTTCCATGAAAAATTGTGAACCTCCTGAAATTATACGCAAAACACTCGCCCTCGCCGAAAGCTGGCAAAACCGTGCCAACACTTTACGCAACAAAGATGAACTGAAGCAACAGCAGATGATGCGTCGTTTGCTCAACCATCCGTCCGACAAAACTGTCGTGATGCACTTGGTTGATCAAAGTTTTCGTTCCACAAATCCGCAGCGCGTGGTGGATCAATTTAGTTATCTACTGCAGCATCACGGTATTCCCCACTTTTTCCCGCAGGTTGAGCAATGGTTACTCAAAATATTTTTATATCTCGGAAAATTTGTTCCTAAAATTTCACACACTCAAATTTTACGCAGAATCCGTGAAGACACCCGCCGTACAATTATTCCAGAGGAAACTGAAATTTTAACAGCGCATTTAAAAAAACGACAGGCTGAGGGCGTGCAGGTCAATCTCAATCATCTGGGCGAAGCGGTGTTGGGTGACGCTGAAGCGCAAAACCGTTTGAAACATTACGGAGACTCGCTGCGTAATCCGGACATCCACACCATTTCCATCAAAATTTCGAATATCGTCGCTCAACTACATCCACTCGGTTTTGAGAATGAACTCGACTTGATTTGTGAGCGGCTTTCCGAACTTTACCGGATTGCCGGAGAAAATCCTGTCCTGCAGAGCGACGGGACACGGCGCGCTAAATTTGTCAATTTGGACATGGAATCCTATCATGATCTTGATTTAACCATGGATGCGTTCATGCGTACCCTCGATCAGGTAGAATTCAAAAATATACAGGCTGGAATCGTGCTGCAGGCTTATCTGCCTGATTCGTTTTTACGTCAGCAGGAACTAGTCAAGTGGGCCAAGAAGCGTGTCAAAAACGGTGGAAGTCCGGTAAAGATGCGTTTGGTAAAAGGGGCAAATCTTGTGATGGAGGCAGTTGAAGCGGAAGTCTTTGGGTGGCCGCTGACGGTATTTGATTCCAAAATTGAAACTGACGCAAATTTCAAACGAATGTTGGAATACGGACTTCAGCCAGAAAATATCGCGGTTGTGCATTTTGGTTTGGCTTCGCACAATTTGTTTGACCTGGCCTATACTCACGTTCTTGCGGAAGAACGTGGAATTTCGGATGGTTTGGTTTTTGAGATGCTCGAAGGAATGGCGGATCACGTTCGGCGGACTCTGCAGGAGGAAAAAAGAAAAGGTGAAAGCAAAGAAATAAATTTGTTGCTCTACACACCCGTGACGAGCCAGGACCAGTTCATCAGTGCCATAGCTTATTTGGTGAGACGTCTTGATGAAAACACGAGTAAGGATAATTTTTTGCGCCACTCATTTGATATCCGGGTTGGTTCAGTTGCATGGAAATTTCTGGAAAAACAATTTATTGTATCATGGCATTTGAAAGACAAAATATCCTCGGAACCACGACGTCAGCAAAACCGTAACAAAGAAGTTTTTTCTAAAAACCTTGGAACACTCGTGGATCCAATCTTTCGTAACGAATCGGACACAGATTGGGTGCTTCCGGAAAATCGGAAATGGGCAAACAACATCCGTAAAAAATGGCAGCCCACCGAAACATCCAAAATCAGAAAAATTCCGCTTGTTATCGGAAACACGGAAGTTAAAACAAAGCGAAAACATCAATTATTTTTCGATCCTTCACAACCGTCAAATACCGACTTAGGAGACATTGCGGCGGTTTATGCAGTTGCGCTGGCTACAAAAACGGATGTGCTCAAAGCAGTCCAAATCGCCAAAGACGATCCGTCAAATTGGAGACAAACAACTTTGGCGGAACGGCACGAATTGCTTTCTGGAGCAGCACTTAATATGCGGAAAAAGCGGGGAGATTTAATCGGAGTTGCAGCGGCGGTTTGCGGAAAAACTTTTTATGAAACAGATCCTGAAATTTCTGAAGCAATTGATTTTATCGAATATTATCCTCATTCACTGAGTTTACTAGAGAAACAAACCTCACTGAAATTGTCACCGCTGGGAGTGGTTTTGGTTATTCCGCCGTGGAATTTTCCGATTGCAATTCCGACCGGAGGCGTGGCAGCTGCATTGGCTTGTGGAAACACTGTTCTGTTTAAACCGTCACCGCTGGCCTTTCCTTTGGGAGTGGAAATCGCAAACTGTTTTTGGGATGCAGGTATTCCCAGAGAAGCATTGCAACTCGTAACTTGCGAGGACGGCGAACCGATCCAAACGCTTTCCGGACATGCGGACGTTGACGCCATCATTTTTACCGGAGGAACACAAACCGCACTGAACTTGCTGGAAAAACGTCCTGACGCAGAGTTGTCAGCAGAAACTGGTGGAAAAAATGCGACCATCGTCACTTCTATGGCTGACCGTGACCAGGCTATCGAACATATTTTGCATTCCGCGTTCAGTCACAGTGGACAAAAATGCTCGGCGACTTCGCTGCTTGTTCTGGAGCATGAAGTTTACGAAGACACGGCTTTCCGTAAACAGTTGTTGGACGCAATTCAAACTTTGAAAGTCGGTTCGGTCTGGAATTTTTCCAACAAAATGGGGCCGCTGATCCGAGAACCGCTCGCTGATTTACAAACAGGTTTGGAAACTTTGGAACTGGGAACCGGAAAGTCTGCCAGAGGAGCTTCCGGGGTTGCGGAAAGCTGGGCCTTGCAGCCAAATTGCGATGCAATAAATCCAAAACTTTGGCATCCTGGCGTGAAGTGGGGCGTTCAGCGTGGTAGTTTTTCGCATCAGACTGAATTTTTCGGACCGTTGCTTTCGGTGATGCGGGCGGATTCACTGGAAGACGCGATCGAAATTGTCAACGACACTGCTTACGGTTTGACCTCCGGACTCGAAAGTCTGGATCCGCGGGAGCAAAAAATATGGATGGACAAAATAACAGCAGGAAACCTCTACATCAACCGGGTGACGACTGGCGCGATTGTCTTGCGCCAACCCTTTGGTGGTATGGGACTATCCTCCATTGGAGCAGGAATCAAAGCCGGAAGTCCGAATTACGCCGTTCAGTTTTGTAAAATTGAAGAAAGTGTTGCTCCGACACAAGGGCCGTTGCGTGAAGAATCGCCTTTGCAATTTATCGCGCGAAACTGGCAGAATAAACATTCACGCAGTGTGGATTCAACACCGATAATTCCTATCGAAATCCGGAATGAACTGCAAAAAACTATTCAGGCGATTTATAGTTGCCTCTTTCAGTACGAACGTGAATTTTCCCGAGAACAGGATTTTTTCCGTTTACGTGGGCAGGACAACTTGTTCCGCTACCTGCCGGTCGGTAAAGTTACCGTGCGTCTGCATCCCGACGACAGTCTTTTTGAAACGCTGATCAGAATTGCCGCCGCGCGGATTGCTAAATGTAAAGTAGAAGTCAGTTTTCCTCCAGATTTGAAAAATTCTATCACCGAATTTTTAGCTGGAACTGAAGGAAAACGCTTGTGCGATTCTGTCGAAATTTGCACTGAAACCGATGAAGCACTCGCCGAACGACTTTTGATAACAAACA
>JAPKDT010000202.1 GCA_028822475.1 SAR324 cluster bacterium | reverse complement strand
CTCAAGACTTCCGCAAGGAAAAAAGAGTAGATTGGCAATCCATGGAACGGATTAATAAGCTCATCAGCATAGCTCAAATGAGGAATAAATGCAACTTGTGGCACAGACAAGACAATTCAGAGCAACTCGAATTTCGCTAAATCATTGCGGAGCTCGACAGCATTTTGGAAATGAATTCCGTGGATACCTGAGTTCTCAGCTGCTTCAACATTGGCAAGTTTGTCATCAATGAAAACTGTATTGCTTGGTGACAAATCATAAGTTTCTATGAGTAATTTGTAGATATCAGGATCAGGTTTGATTTTTCCGATTTCACCGGAAATGATTTTTCCATCAAACCAGTGCAGAAAATCATAGATAGCTTCTGCTTTGGGATAAGTCTCCGCAGACCAATTACTGAGGATGAAAAGCGGGACCTGATTATTTTTCAACTCTGCTAAAATTTCAACTGTATCATCAAGAGGACCACCCAGCATTTCTTCCCAACGCTCATACCAGTTGCTGATTTGTGTGGAAAATTGCGGATGTAAAGAGGTGAGCTCAGAGATACCTGTTGAAAAAGGCTGACCTGCGTCATGTTTTAAATTCCACTCGTCATCACAGATATTTTCCAAAAACCATTCAACTTCTGTTTCAGTAGGAAATATTTTACGGTAAAGATAGCGCGGATTCCAGTCAATTAAGACGTTTCCGAGGTCAAAAACTACAGCTTTGATTGAAGACATAAATTGGATTTATTGGACTAACGTTTTGCGACTAGACCGCTTGCACGACCAAAATGGGTATAAACTGAGTTTGAAATGGCTTTTGCTATTCGTTGACGGGTCTTTGATTTTAGCAAATCCTGTCGATCACGTCTATTATTAAGGTTTGCGATTTCTACTAAAACAGATGTCGGCACCTTGCTGTAACGAAGAACAGCTGGCAGAGTCTTTTTACCTTTACGGTAAAGATAACCCCTGACTGCTGAGGAAACCCGATGTGTACGCAGCTTAGTTTTACGGAACTCATCAATAATAACTTTTCCAAATGATTTACTCAGTTTCTCAGAATAACGATTGTCTTTTGCTTGAAAAGTTAATTTTGAATTATATTCCTTAATCCTCCTGTATATTTTGCTTTTCAAACGAAAACTTCCTCGACGTAAGCGTCTATCAGGATAATAGACCATCACACCGCTCAGTGATGAGTGAAGTGAGTCACCGTGAAGACTGATAAATATTATATTTTCTGGAGGGACTTTTTGTTTCCTCAACTTTTTATATATATGATTTACAAGATAGACACGCATATTTACTCCAACCCTTGAATTACGGCTAGAATAACGTGGTGTGACTAAGAGCTGTTCATCTTTGTCATGTCGATGAGATAAAAAGCGCACCGGTTTTTTCTGGTTAGGATCACTCAGAGTGGGGTGTACAATCACACCTTCCTTTTTGAGTAGCTCAGACATGCGCTTGCTGACATCATAAACCACTTCATCTTCGTAAATCAGATCTTTATTTTTTCTGGATCCTCCGGAAGTTCCTGGGTCACCGCCACCGTGACCTGAATCGAGGATGACGTGAATTTTATGAACATTGGTTTTGGTCTTTTTAGCAACTATCCTGGTTTTACTTTTTTTAACTTTCTTTTTGGCGACTACGGTTTTTGCTGTTTTGTTTTTTGTTTTAGATGTTTTGCTGGATACAGCAGTTTTTTTTGCAGAAAACTCTTCATTAGTCTGGTTACCCAGATATTCTTCACTTAACCATTCAAGTGGAATTTTTATATTTTGACGATTCTGAATGAGCTTTGCGTCAGGTATATTATTTAATTTTAATATTTTGTTGGCAACCTGATTTACCTCATCGTTTAACAGTCGTCCGGTAAAACGGATCACAACCGATGAATAAAGCGTCTCACCGGGTTTCATTCGATAATGTGCGAAAAATTTACCTGAAGCTTCCTGCTTGAGCTTCAAAGGCGGTTTTACAGCAACTCGGCGCAGCGCAAGTTCCGGACTGATCCACTTCCAAGGAATTTTGATAACATCACCTTTTTTGAGGATATTCCCTTTTTTACGCATTTTATTGTAGCGTACCAAATGTCCGGACTTTATTCCTTTTTTGGTGAAGAGGCCTGCAATCAGTGTGGTTGTCTCCCAGCCGTAGGTTACCCGATGTTTCCAATAGTCTCCATCTGCTTTGTCTTTGAAAAATACAGCTTTAAGCGCAGAACTGCGGATGACATTGTTAATGACCTTGAACGGAAATGTTATGTAACGATTTTTGTACAGGCGGCGTGATTTACTGTATTTACGGATAGTTTTCAGGCTTCTATATTTTGGCTCAAGAACTCTCTTGGCCAGATTGTAACCACCTTCTCCGCTTTGAGGCTTGAGTTTAACAACAAGTCGCTTACCATTCCAGCCCACTTTCATTTCAGAGTTTCCTGTACTTTGATACTCTAACCGGAAATTCTTCCAGTTTGAACTTTTAGGCGACTTTGCAAATGTCTTTTCCGTCAGTCCGAACAAAGCAGAAAGGACGAGCGCAAAGATGAAAAAATTTAGTTTCATTATGTTAACGTTGGCTGATGATGCTGATTTGGTAGAGCTTTTCTGCTTGAGGCAGGCCGATATCAGTTGAAATTCGGCGTTGTGGCTCAGACTTTTTTGTTTCTGTATTTAAATCTTTAGAGATTCTGTAAATTCCGGGCACCTGATGTAAATATTCAGGACGTATCCATTCCAGCGGGATTTTTATTAATTGACCTGCTGAAAGCTGGTGTGCGTCCTCAAGTCCGTTCAAAACGAGTAAATCACTCGCATTTTGACTGCGTACGTAATGCTTGGTTTCACCAATGAAACGTATAACAACTGATGAATAGAGCGTATCTCCGGGTTGAATCCTGTAAAAGGCATAGCGCAGTCCAGATTCGTCTTTTTTGATGAAAAGCGGTTCACGTACAGCTAAAGGTTGAAGTTCCAAATCAGTACGTAAAATACTCCAGGGAATGGTAAATGTTTCACCTTGTTTATAAACTTGCTGAGGAAAAGAGTATTTTGCGGATTTGGTAAAAGATTTTGCGATCAAGTCAGGAGTTTCCCAACCGTAAGTCGTTTGATGACGCCACCCCCCAAATTCAACACGATCATTCGGGAATAGTACCCGCAGGGCTTCACCCTGAATTGCCCCGATCAGATGTTCAAATGGTATAGTTAAATAACGTTTGTGATTCAGCGGTTGACCGTTCGTAAATTCACGTATGAGTTGAAACTGATGGGAACCGTCTCTTAAAACACGGAGCGCCAGTTGATATTCACCTTCATATTTTCTTGGACGCAGTTGCACAAATAAGGAGCCGACCGGTTTAGCTTCTTGCGGACGTATATCTTTCAGTTGCTGTTTGTGCAAATTGTCATGCCAGCCCACACGTAACGGATCACGCTGGGCAAATAAAAATGACGCCAGCGGTAGTGTCTCCGTTCCAATTGCCTTTGAGACTGCAGGTAATGTGGTGGCAACAGCCGGACTGTTAAAAAAAAAGAGAGCCGTAATTATTGCGGTTAGGTGAAATTTGAATGACATAACTTCTATGTATCGTTTGGTGTCTTCTAGGTGTTCGAGGCATATTCTTAGCTGACTTCGAACCTTGTAACTAAAGCTGATAAACGATTGTTCTTCCTTAAATACAACAAAAACTGTGCCAGTAGACTCAGTAGCAGAAAAAAGAACAGATAATGGGGGAAGTTGGAAAAGGAAACTAAGGAGTTAAAAGGGGAAAAGAATGATTATTTTGCAGATGAAAAAGACTTGTTCCGCAAAAATCAGTGGATTTTCAATACATTCAAGTAAGTTGATATTCCATCCATGAGCATCTGCACGGAAATTGCCACCAGAACCATACCCAGCAGACGTTCTACGGCAATGAGTCCTCTTTTACCGAATAGTTTGCTGAGTTTTGTTGACGAAAGTATGATCAGGC